>NZ_JALRGW010000005.1:0-123436 GCF_023253315.1 Aestuarium sp. | reverse complement strand
CTGCGGTTCTGAACGGTCACCCTGTGCCTGCTTGCGCCTCGGCGCTTTCGTTCATCGACACCCTGTCGATGGCACGTGGCACCACCGACCTCATTCAGGCGCAGCGTGACTTCTTTGGGATGCACGGGTTTGAACGTATCGATGGCGGCGCAGGTCATCACGGCCCTTGGTGGGACTGACCGTCCTGCCTTTGTGCCGTAAATATCTCGGGGGTTAGGGGGCGGAGCCCCCTTGCGCCGCGCCAGCGGCGCCCCCTAAACACCTTATATGACACTTCCCATCGACTCCGCCCTGCCTGACCTGATCAACGCGCTCCGCGCCGAGGGGCGCGCCGTGCTACAGGCCCCTCCAGGCGCAGGTAAGACCACGCGGGTGCCATTGGCGCTGCTTGAGGCGTCTGTCACCGATGGCAAGATCATTATGCTCGAACCGCGTCGCCTTGCGGCTCGCGCCGCGGCGGAACGTTTGGCGGAACAGCTTGGTGAAAAGACGGGCCAGACGGTCGGTTACCGAATGCGCGGCGATAGTAAAGCGGGCAGCAGGATCGAAGTCGTCACCGAAGGCATCCTGACCCGCATGATTCAATCCGATCCTGAGCTTTCGGGTATTGGCGCGATCATCTTTGACGAATTTCACGAACGCAGCCTGAACGCTGACCTTGGCCTCGCGCTGACATGGGAAATTCGGCAAGCCCTGCGTGATGACCTGATCTTGGTCGTTATGTCCGCGACGCTGGATGCAGAGCCCGTCGCGCGATTGTTGGACAACGCGCCGATGATCACCTCAGAGGGGCGCGCATATCCCGTCGATCTGGTCTATTTGGAACGACCGCTCGACAAAACCCGCCGCCTTGAAATGGCAACTGCGGACCTGATCGTTGACGCTGTGGCCCAGACTGAGGGCGGCGTTTTGGTGTTTCTCCCTGGCGAAGGTGAAATCCGTCGGACAGAGGCCGCGTTGCAGGGGCGTTTGCCCAAAGGGTGCGAGGTGCGACCGCTCTATGGTGCGCTGCCCTTCGCCCAGCAACGCGCCGCGATTGCGCCTGTCTTAAGCGGGAGAAAGATTGTTCTCTCTACCTCTATCGCGGAAACCTCGCTGACGATTGAGGATATTCGCGTTGTCGTCGATGCGGGGCGTGCGCGGCGGTCGCGCTATGACCCGTCGTCTGGCATGGCGCGGCTTGTCACCGAACGCGTGTCCAAGGCCGAAGCGACCCAGCGTGCAGGCCGTGCGGGTCGCGTCGCTGCGGGCACCTGTTTCCGCCTCTGGACCAAAGGCGAAGACGGAGCATTGCAGGCCTTCCCTCCAGCAGAGATCGAAGCGACCGATTTGGCGGGTCTCGCCTTGGAAATGGCACTGTGGGGCGCCGCTGATCTACCGTTCCTGACCCCTCCGCCCGAAGGCACATTGGCCGAGGCGCAGGCGCTCTTGCATCAACTCGGCGCGTTGGACGCTGACGGTCGGATCACCGATCACGGCAGGCTCATCGCCGCGATGCCGCTGCACCCACGGCTCGCCCATATGCTGGCAGTTGCGGGTAAACAAGCAGCGCACTTAGCCGCGCTTTTGGCAGATCGCGATCCGATGATTGGCGGGCAAACGGACCTCATGTTGCGACTGCGTGCCATCCGAACCGGCGAAGGCAACGTGAACCGCAGCGTGCTGGATCGGATCAAGGTTGAGGCGAAACGCTTTGCCCAAATGGCTGAGGAAAAGCCCACGTTGTCACCCGCAGAGATGGCGGCCTTGGCCTATCCTGATCGTGTCGGCCTGCGGCGGTCGGGCGATGCACCGCGCTATATCCTGTCGGGAGGTAAAGGGGCCGTGATGCCTGATGGCGATGGCCTCGCTGGGCAACGATTGATCATAGCAACCGACCTCGACGGAAACCCGCGCGAGGCCAGAATCCGACAGGCCTTAGCCATTTCAGAGAGTGAACTCCGTGGCCTCTTTTCGGATCAGATCGCATGGACGGATGTGTGCGAATGGTCCAAACGGGATCGTCGGGTGAAAACGCGCCGTGTCGAGATGTTTGGCGCGCTCCCCCTTGATGATCGGCAGTGGTCCGAGGCCAGCGAAGACGCGATTGCCCGTGCGATGCTGGACGGCGTGCGTGACCTCGGCTTGCGGTTGGATGGGGCTGCGGCGCGGCTTTGTGCGCGGGTCGAATTGGTGCGTGCGGGCGGCGCTGACTTGCCCGCGATGGACACCGATAGCCTCATGGCAGGGCTAGAGGATTGGTTGCTGCCGCACCTAAACGGCGTCCGCTCTGCCGAGGATTGGAAGCGGTTCAATCCGCATGACGCCCTGCGCGGCATGCTGTCGTGGGACCAGTTGCAGGTCTTGGATCAGGCGGCCCCATCGCATTTTGAAACGCCGCTGGGGCGAAAAATCCCGATTGATTATGACGGGGAACATCCGCAGATCACATTGCGTTTGCAGGAAATGTTCGGTGTGACGCGCCATCCGACCGTTGGGAAAACGCCGCTGCGTGTCACGCTGCTCTCGCCGGGTCAAAAGCCCGTGCAGGTCACCATGGATATTCCGGGGTTCTGGGCCAATTCCTATGCCGACGTGCGCAAAGACATGCGCGGCCAATATCCCAAACACCCGTGGCCCGAAGATCCGACAACGGCTGACCCGACTTTGCGGGCCAAACCGCGCGCCCGTTAATCCCGAGCGCGCAGAACCGCACCGGGGTTCAAAATGCCCTGCGGGTCGAGCGCGTCTTTGATCGCACGCATCATCGAGAGTTTCATCGGATCGGAGTATTTCTCAAGGTCATCGACCTTGAGCCGTCCAATCCCGTGTTCTGCACTGACCGAACCATCGAATTTGTGAACCATGTCGTGGACAGTCGTTTTTATCGCGCCGCGCAGGTTTTCATAATCCGCGCGGGTTCGGCCTTGGGTTGGGAAAACGTTGAAGTGCAGGTTACCGTCGCCCAAATGGCCAAAGCAGTTGATGCGGAAATCACCGACCTGCGTGAGGGCCGCGGTGGCCTCAACGATGTAATCAGGGATTTTCGACAGCGGCACAGAGATGTCATGCGATGAGATCGACCCGATGCGGCGGTTTGCTTCGGGGATGTTTTCGCGGATTGCCCAAAACGCCTGACGCTGGGCCTCGGACTGGGCAATCACGCCGTCACTGACAAGATCGGCCTCGGATGCAGAGACAAACAGCGTTTCAAGCGCCTCTTGTGGCTGGAACCCAGCTGGCAAACCGAGGTCGATGAGGACGAACCATTCTGGCGTCTCGGCAAAGGGTTTCGCGACCTCTGGGCCGACCTCATCCAAAAATGCGATGCCCTGTTTACTCATCAGTTCAAAGGCCGAGATGCCTTCGCCGATTTGCGCCTGCGCCAGCGCCAAAAGGTCGAGCGCAGCCGCCGGCGACGGCACAACCATCAGCGCGGTGCCATGTGTCCCGGGTCGCGGGGACAGTTTCAGCGCAGCCCCTGTGATGATACCAAGGCTCCCCTCGGACCCGATCATCAGGTCACGTAGGTCATAGCCCGTGTTGTCTTTGCGCAGACGGGTCAGGCCGTTCCAGACCTCCCCGCTCGCCGTTACGACCTCAAGGCCTAGGACCTGAGCGCGGGCGTTGCCGTAACGCAGAACGTTCAAACCGCCCGCATTGGTACCAAGCAGCCCGCCAATCCGTGCCGATCCTTCAGAGGCGAGCGAGAGGGGGAACAGGCGTTCTACGCCCTCTGCGGCCGCCTGAACGTCCGCCAAAATGCAGCCCGCATCACAGACGAGCACGTTTTCAGTCGGGTAGATGTCACGAACACGGTTCATCCGCTCAAGGCTGAGGACAACAGGCACGGGGCCGTCTTCCATCAGCTGGCCGCCGACCAAACCAGTGCCGCCAGAGTAGGGGACAATGCCAATCTTATGTGCGGCGCAGAGTTTGACGATCTCAGAGACCTCTGCTGTGCTGGACGGCGCAACAACGACACCCGTCCCCATGAACCGCCCGCGCGGTTCACGCAGGTAGGGGTCCGTATCGTCCTTAATCTGCAGATCAGGGATGGCAGATTTTAGGAGGGAAACAAAAGTATCGTCAGCAGAGTTCAGCATTGGCCTAGATTTGCCTTACCGCGGCGATCCGCGCGGAGGTTTGCGTAAAGGACGTGGTTACGCCAGCGTCCGTTAATTTCGAGGTAACTTTGTGCGACGCCTTCGTATTTGTAACCGCAGCTTTCGAGCAAGCGGCGCGAGGGCGTGTTTTCGGGCAAACAGCCCGCTTCGATCCGGCTCAGGTCTAGTTCGACAAAGGCATAATGCACCAGTGCATCAATCGCTTCGCGCATATAGCCGTTGCGGGCGTAGCGTTGGCCGATCCAATAGCCTGCGGTGCCAGCCTGCGCAGGGCCACGGCGGATATTGTCGAGCGTGATCGCCCCGAGGAGCGCTTGATCCTCACGACGAATGAGGAACAGTGGCACGGCGGTGCCATTGGCGAGAGACCGTTGCGACCAATACACACGGTTGGTAAAGGCCTTGCGGCTCAGGTGGTCCTTGGACCATTCAGGTTCCCAAGGGGTCAGGAACTCGCGACTCTCTTGCCGAAGGTCTGCCCACTGGCGCCAGTCGCCATGATCTGGCAGCCGCAATGTCATGCGGTCTGTTTCCAGCCTGACCTTGCGACGCCGCCCCAGCATTACGCAGCGAGCCTTGATTTCAAGGTATCCAGATCGGGTGCGCTCTGCCCCGGGCCATAGATCGCCATCGCCATTTCGGCTTCACCTGCCATCTTGCCGGCAAATTCGCGCACGTCCTGAACAGACACGTTGTCGATCATCGCAACGGTTTCTTCGAGATCGATGATGCGGCCCTTGGAATAGAGCATGTGGACCAGACGTTCCGCACGGTTCGACGGCGTTTCCAGCCCCATCAACAGACCCGCTTTCATCTGAGCACGGGCACGAGCGACTTCGGCTTCGGACATGTCGTCCGCGGCACGCTTCATCTCGTCCATCGTGATCTGCGACAGCTGCGCGATGTCGTCTGCGGAGGTGCCCGCGTAGATCGTCATCATGCCGGTGTCGGCATAGGCGCCGGTCTGAGCAAAAATGGAATAGCAGAGGCCACGGTTTTCGCGGATTTCTTGGAACAGACGGCTGGAAATACCGCCGCCCAGAGCCGACGAGTAAATCTGTGCGGTAAAGATATCCCGACCGAGATAATCTGGACCTTCAAAGCCCAATGTGAAATGGACCTGCTCTAGCGCTTTCAACTCGCGCTTTTCGCCGCTGCGGAAGGTGGCTGGAACAACGGTCTGGAGGTTCGGGCGCGATTTCATGCCGCCAAAGATCGCCTCAGCCTGTTTAACGATCGCATCATGGTCCACGGCCCCAGCAGCCGACAGGATCATACGGTCGGGCGCGTAGTGTTCATCCATGAACCCTTGCAGGTCATGGTTTTGAAACGCCGACACACGTTCAGACGGACCTAGGATGGTGCGTCCAAGCGGCTGATCAGGATAAGCGGCCTCTTGCAGCCAATCAAAGACGATATCGTCGGGCGTGTCGTAGGACAGACCGATTTCTTGGAGGATCACACCGCGTTCGACATCCACGTCATGCGGATTGAACACAGGGTTCATCAAAATATCGCCGATAATGTCGAGCCCAAGCGTCACGTCCTCTTCGAGGACGCGCGCGTAATAGGCCGTCATTTCGCGGCTGGTGTAGGCGTTGATATAGCCGCCTACGTCTTCGATCTGTTCGGCAATCTGCAACGCGGTACGGTTCGTCGTTCCCTTGAACGCCATATGTTCAAGGAAATGCGCGATGCCGTTCTGTTCGATCCGTTCGTGGCGTCCACCTGCCAAAACCCAAACGCCGATAGAGGCGGATTTTAGGCTGGGCATGGCTTCGGTTACGATACGGAAGCCGTTGGATAGTGTGTGAGTGCGGATGGTCAACGCGCGCGACGCTCCCGAA
The DNA here is from genome assembly GCF_023253315.1 of Aestuarium sp. Lineage (NCBI taxonomy): Bacteria > Pseudomonadati > Pseudomonadota > Alphaproteobacteria > Rhodobacterales > Paracoccaceae > Aestuarium > Aestuarium sp. The sequence goes on along the minus strand of NZ_JALRGW010000005.1, from coordinate 117,483 downwards.
TGATAGCTTGCAGGGCGTCCATGTCGTTGGCGACGCGTGTGACCCGTTCATCACGGTCATACAGGTCTGCCATGCGCGGGGGAAGAGGTGGGCGAATACCGCTCGCTTTTTCCACGGCGTCTGGGAACTTTGCGGGATGCGCGGTCGCCAGAGTGATCATCGGGGTCGCGCCGAGGAAATCCTCTGCCACTTTTACGCCAACAGCCGAGTGCGGGCACAAGAGTTCACCCGACGCTTTGATCTGCGCACCGATGGTTTCGAGGGTTTCATCCTCGGACGCGCGGCCAGAGTTGAAGGTGTCTTTGAGCATGTCATAGGCGCCTTGGGAGATGGTGAATTCCCCTTTGTCCTTGAGGTCAGCCATCGCCTGAGCGGTCACTGCACCGTCGCGGCCATAGGCATCAAACAGCGCGCGTTCAAAGTTGGACGAGACCTGAATGTCCATCGACGGGCTGATCGAGGGGGTCACGCCCTCTTTCTTTTGAACGCCTGTTGCTAGCGTGCGGTGCAGGATGTCGTTTTGGTTGGTCGCGACGACCAAACGGTCGATGGGTAGGCCCATCTTCTTAGCGATATAGCCCGCGAAGATGTCACCGAAGTTGCCTGTGGGCACGGTGAAGGACACCTTGCGATGCGGTGCGCCGAGGCTCACTGCGGAGGAGAAGTAGTAAACGACTTGTGCCAGAACGCGACCCCAGTTGATCGAATTCACACCAGCGAGGTGGACCTCATCACGGAAATCAAAGTCGTTGAACATGTCCTTCAGCGCGGCCTGACAATCGTCAAAGTCGCCATCAACCGCCAGCGCGTGAACATTCGATTCCGATGGGGTGGTCATCTGGCGGCGCTGCACCTCAGAGACGCGGCCATGGGGGAACAGGATGAACACATCGACGTTGTCCAGACCACGGAATGCCTCAATCGCGGCAGAGCCTGTATCGCCCGAAGTCGCGCCAACGATAGTGATCCGCTTGCCCGAACGGGCCAGCGCGAATTGCATCATCTGACCGATCAGCTGCATCGCGAAGTCTTTGAACGCGAGGGTCGGGCCGTGGAACAGTTCCAGCAGGAAGTGGTTCGGCGCCAATTGCACCAGAGGCGCGCGAGCTTCGTGGCCAAACCCAGCATAAGCTTCTTCGATCAGACCTTTGAACTCTTCGTCGGTGAAGGTGTCGGCGACAAACGGCTTCATTACGGCAAAGGCGATCTCTTCGTAGGATTTGCCAGCCAGCGCAGCGATCTCGTCCTTGGTCATCGTTGGGACGGTTTCAGGGACATAGAGGCCGCCATCACGGGCAAGGCCAGTCATCATCGCCTCTTCGAACGTAAGGGCGGGGGCCTGTCCACGGGTCGAGATATAGCGCATCGGTCAGTCCTTCTTAGAATCTTTGGAGGAGCGGTAGAGGAAATACCCAGTCATTACAGCCCAAACAAAGGCCAACAGGAACCAAGTAATTGCATATTCGCGGTGATCATTTTTGATCCCCGCTGTGTTTACGGGAACGATGGTCACACGAGGGTCAGGCGCGGTCGTGGTGCGCAGGGCGACCATCAGGGGCTCGGTGCCCAATGCCTCTGCCATCGCAGCCGTGTCGCGGGCGAACCAGATATTCGCGTTAAGGTCAGGTGCAGGGGAGGTCGCCGCCGCATCGTCAGGCCAGAACAAGTTGCCCGTGATGGTCTGTTCGGTCAGCGCTGGTGCAATGTATTTTGCGTCCAGCGGCATCACGCCCATGTCGACCATTATCCGACGGTCATCATTCGTGACCCATGCCGAAATCACGCGATATCCTGTTCCCGCAGCAGAACCAGACGACAGAACATGGAGCTCTTGGCCGGTTGGCGTGCCCGTCAGCGTCACAGCGATATACTCGCCGTCGGCTTCGGTCGCGGTGGCGGGTAGGGGGATCGCAGGGGCCGCGATGCGGCTCTCCATCTCAGCTAGGAGTTCTTGCTTCCAGTCGAGCCGTTGCATCTGCCATATGCCGAGCGACAGCAGGACGGCCAAGCCACCCAAACCAAAGGTCAACAAAAAGAGAATTCGACGCATCCGAACGTCCTTTGTAAACGAAACCGCGCGAGGCAGTCCCCGCGCGGTCATTGTCCTGTCATGGGCGGCGGGTCAAGTCCCGCCTGCGCAAACCTTAGGCTTGGCCCCAGATGTAGACTGCTGCGAAGAGGAACAGCCATACAACGTCAACGAAGTGCCAGTACCAAGCTGCTGCTTCGAAGCCGACGTGCGATTCAGGTGAGAAGTGGCCACGAGTTGCACGGATCAAGCAGACGGTCAGGAAGATCGTACCGATGACGACGTGGAAACCGTGGAAGCCAGTTGCCATGAAGAAGGTGTTGTAGAACACGTCACCCGACAGCGACCAACCCATGTGCACGATCAGTTCGTAGTATTCATATACCTGAAGAATGGTGAAGAATACGCCGAGGATGATACCGATGGTCAGGCCTTGGATCAGGTCTTTGCGGTTGTTTTCGTGCACCAGCGCGTGGTGGGCCCAAGTCACAGCAGCACCCGAGCAGAGCAGGATCAGAGTGTTGATCAGCGGCAGGTGGAATGCATCAACCGGAACAATGGACGGCTCTACGTAGGACGTGCCTTCGTAGGTGAACATCGGGTACATTTGGGTTTTGAAGAACGCCCAGAACCATGCAGCGAAGAACATAACTTCGGACATGATGAACAGGATTACGCCATAGCGCAGACCAATGCGAACAACCGCAGTGTGGTCGCCAGCTTTGTTCTCTTTCACGGTGTCAGCCCACCATGCGCCTGCGGAGTAGAGCGACGCAACGAGGCCGATCAGGAACATCCAAGGCATGTCGTTCGCCATCCACATGACGGCGCCGAACAGCATGATGAAGGCCGCTACAGCCGAAGCGAACGGCCAGATCGACGGCGGAAGAATGTGGTAGTCGTGGTTCTTAGCGTGAGCCATGTCAGTGTTCCCTGCGGCTGGTCTTTAGTTAAGTTTTGTTTCGGCGGGTGCCGTATTGGACAGTGCTGCCGTATCTTGGTCCGGCAGCGGGATTTCAAAGAATGTATAGCTGAGCGTGATTGTATGCACGTATTTTGCGTCCCGATCGTCAACGATCGCGGGGTCTACAAAAAAGCTCACGGGCATGACCACGGTTTCGCCTGGCTGCAAAACCTGTTCGGTAAAGCAGAAACATTCGATCTTATCAAAGAAACCACCTGCCTCGTAGGGGACGACGTTATAGGTCGCCTGACCCGCAACGGGGCGGTTCGAGGTGTTGGTTGCTTCGTAATAGGCAAGCGCGGTTTGACCGATTTTCACGGTCATTTCGCGCTGAACGGGTTTGAACGACCACGGCAATGATGGATCGGTCGAGCTGTCGAAGCGGATTTTCATCTCGCGGTCGAGGATCACATCGCTTGCGGTTTCGACGACATTGGTCGCGCCGCCAAAGCCAGTGACCTTACAGAACCAGCTGTAAAACGGAACCGACGCCCAAGACAACGCACCCATGACGACCACAACTGTCACCAGTTGGAGCACCGTGCGTTTAGCGCCTTGAATGTTTGGGAACAATTTCACTGACCAGCCTCCGTTGTGGCAGGGGTGTCCATCGGCAGAAGAGCCGGACGCAAAACGTGGTCGTTGCTTTCGAACTTACGAGCGTCGCCCAGTTCGAGAACCTTCACAACGGTCAGGCCAAAGACCAAGCCAACGAATGCCAGCAGCACGATCAGCAGGCCGTAGTTACGGCCTTTGCGGCGAGTGTGAAGTTCGTGTTCAACGCGGATAGTCATTAGAAGCCACCAATCCCTTGAGTGCGCAGAGCTGCATCAATCATCAGGGCTGCAAAATGGAGGAACAAATAGGCAAGCGACACTTTGAACGCCGAACGTTCCGCAGCAAAGCTGTCTGCCTCTGCAGCCTCTTCGTCACGGCGCCATACGGCGTAGCATGCCTTGAGGAACCACAGGTTCATGATGATCGCGGTTGCGAGGTAAACCCAGCCGCCGATCGAAGTGAATACGATAGCCATCGACACAGGGATCAGCGCGATCATGTAACCCATGATGTGGTTGCGGGTGACACGGCGACCGTGTGTTTCGGTCAGCATCGGCACACCGGCGCGACCGTAGTCGGATTTAACAAAGATCGCCAGCGACCAGAAGTGCGGTGGGGTCCACATAAAGATCAGCGCGACCATCAGAACCGATTCGATGGTGATGCCGCCAGTCGCAACCGCCCAGCCGATCATTGGCGGCAGTGCACCAGAGAGACCACCGATCACGATGTTCTGCGGTGTCGAGCGTTTTAGCCAAATCGTGTAGACGACGGCGTAAAAGAAGATCGTGAACGCCAGCAGACCAGCGGCCAGCCAGTTCGACGCCAGACCCAAGAGCACAACCGAAAACCCGCTGAGCGCAAGGCCGATGGCCAGTGCTTCTTCGGGCTGAACGCGGCCCGAGGGGATCGGGCGGTTCGAAGTGCGCTTCATGATACGGTCAATGTCAGCATCCCACCACATGTTCAGCGCCGCCGAAGCGCCGCCGCCCACTGCGATGCACAAGATGCCAACAAAAGCGATGAAGGGGTGCACAGGCACAGGAGCCACGATCAGACCAACCAGCGCGGTAAACACCACGAGCGACATCACGCGGGGCTTCAGCAAAGCGATGTAATCGCCCATGCTGGCTTCGCGGGTGGTCTCTGGCAAGCTGGCGTCGGTCATTCGCGGCTCTTCTTACGAGGTAATGGGGTGAAGCGAAGGGCGGGAAATCCCGCCCGTTCGTGTTCTGTAGTCGGCAAGGACAGGCCCTGCCGCGCGGCGATTAGGCCGGGTACTCTTCTTTCGCTGCAGCCAGCCATTCGTCGTATGCTTCTTGGCTGACAACTTTCAGAGTGATCGGCATGTAAGCGTGGTCTTTGCCGCAGATTTCCGAACACTGGCCGAAGTAGATGCCTTCAACTTCAGGTGCGAACCACAGCTGTGCCAGACGACCAGGAACAGCGTCCTGTTTTACGCCCATTGCTGGCAGAGCGAAGGAGTGGATCACGTCCGCGCCAGTCACCTGCATTACGATAGTTGCACCAACCGGAACAACGATCGCGGTATCGGTAGCCAGAGCAAAGAGCGACGGATCGTAGCCGAAGTTCTCCATCAGAGCATCCATAGCTTCGTCGCGAACGAACGGAGCGATTTCCGGACCTTCGTAGCCCATCGGAACCGAAGACGGGTGACCGATCATGTAGCTGTCGAACGCAATGCCATCATCAACGTATTCGTAAGACCAGTACCACTGGTTTCCGGTGACCTTGATGGTGATGTCACCTTCAGGGAATTCCTGCTGTTTGAACAGGATCGGCAGCGAGAACGCACCGATGAACACCAGAATAACGATCGGAATAACGGTCCAAGCGATTTCGAGTGGCGAGTTGTGGGTGAAGGTCGCTGGTGTCGGGTTTGCGCGGCGGTTGTAGCGCACAATGACGATAGCCAGCAGAGCCACGACGAACAGGGTAATAACGGTGATGATCGCGAGGATCATACCGTCGAGCCACTGTAGGTCACGTGCGAGTTCGGACGCAGCAGGCTGGAAGCCCATGCCACCTGGTGTCGGCGCACCGATTACTTCAAGTTGTTGGTTCACTTCCTGCGCTTTCGCAGCAACGCCAGCCAGTGCAAGGCCAGCGGCAGCGGAAAGCTTGGAGACAAAATTGGTCAATCGCATCTTTAACCCTGTGCATTTAGGGGCACTGATGCCCCTCCCCTTAGTGTGGTACCCAAGAGAACAATCTCCGGAATCCCATTGTATCCAGCGTTGCATGTCCCATATCCTGCGACACAACTCAAGAACCACAAGGGCGGCATATTGTCCTTTTTTGACCTATGTCAAAGATAATATCACGAAAGTAAAATATGAAAACCGATCACTTCCGCCCCTTCGAAACCTCTCTGGATCAGGATCAAGCCCTTGTTTTGTTGCGTGAAGCGACTGCTGGGGCCGACGATGGAGAGCTTTTTCTCGAACGGCGTCGCGCGGAAGTTCTGACTTTAGACGATGGTCGCATCAAAACAGCCAGCTACGATTCTTCTGAGGGTTTCGGCCTCCGCGCCGTGCGGGGAGAGACGGCAGGCTACGCGCATTCGACAACAATCGACGAATCTTCGCTGAAAAGAGCGGTTGCGACGGCCCGTTTGGCTGTGGGTGACGGCGGCGGCACTTTGGCGGTCGGTCCAAAGCCTACCAACGTTAAATTATATAGTGACGTTGATCCTATCGCGCAGGCGACCTTTCCGGCGAAGATCGACGTGCTGAACGAAATTGATGCCTTTGCGCGTGATTTGGACAGTCGGGTAGTCCAAGTGACCGCAAGCCTTGCGGCCTCGCTGCAAGAGGTCGTGATTCTGCGGCCCGAAGGCACCATCGTTACCGACATTCGCCCCATGAGCCGCGTAAACGTCTCTGTCATCGTCGAGGATGCGAACGGTCGCCGCGAATCTGGGGGCCACGGTGGTGGTGGCCGCGAAGGGCTGATCGGTCTGATCTCTCGCGACCACTGGGAACCTGCCGTACGTGAGGCGCTGCGCGTTGCTCTGGTGAACCTCGAGGCCGAAGCGGCACCTGCGGGCGTGATGGATGTTGTCCTTGGGCCGGGTTGGCCGGGGGTTCTACTCCACGAGGCTGTCGGTCATGGCCTCGAAGGTGATTTTAACCGCAAAGGCACCAGCGCGTTTTCGGGGCGTGTCGGCCAGCAGGTCGCGGCCAAAGGCGTCACCGTTCTGGATGACGGCACCATTCCGGGTCGTCGCGGGTCGATCACCGTCGATGACGAAGGCACGCCGTCTGGCAAAAACGTCCTGATCGAGGACGGTATCCTCGTCGGCTACATGCAGGACCGTCAAAACGCGCGATTGATGGGCGTAGAGGCAACAGGAAACGGTCGCCGCGAAAGCTTTGCCCACCTGCCGATGCCGCGCATGACCAACACTTATATGTTAGGTGGCGACGCTGACCCCGCAGCGATCCTCGCCGATCTAAAGGACGGCATTTATGCTGTGGGCTTTGGCGGCGGTCAGGTGGATATCACCAACGGCAAGTTCGTGTTCTCTTGCACCGAAGCCTACCGCGTTAAGAACGGTGTGGTCGGCGCCCCTGTTAAAGGTGCGACCCTGATCGGCGACGGTCCGACCGCGATGGGCCAAATTCGCGCGATTGGTAACGACATGGCCCTCGACCCTGGTATCGGCAACTGCGGTAAGGCAGGTCAGTGGGTTCCCGTAGGTGTAGGACAACCAACGCTGATGATCGGCGGCCTGACGGTCGGCGGCGCGTCGTCTTAATAGGCACGGTCCGAAGTCGAGAAGAGGGGCGCGGGAACGTGCCCATTTCTGTATCGGCGCACGACACCGTTGGTGGGTTTTTTCCGTGGTACGGCGAATGGCCTCGGTCGTTTTGGCGCTGACATATTGGATAACTTTGCGCCTGTAATTCCAATCGGCATTTAAGCCCTAAAAATATCGCTCCATTTACGGCTTCTTAAGGTTGCGAGCGTATTCCGATCCTGCAGCAGATGGAGCACAGGATGACCGGAACCCCACGTTCTTCCACTCACCCCCCACTCCCACCCACCACGGAAGCCGACCGGTTTAACCGTCTCCGTCTGCTGCGATCTCGTCGGGTCGGTGTCGCGACATTTCACCGACTGATCGCGGAGCATGGTTCTGCCGAGGTCGCCCTAGAGGCTTTGCCAGAAGTCGCGCGCGCAGCGGGTGTCACCGATTACGCGATCTGTCCCGAAGGCGTCATTCACGCGGAACTCAAAGCCGCCCGCGCTGTCAAAGCGCGGATGCTGTGCCTCGGCGATCCAGACTATCCCGCGTCACTGGCTACATTAGACGACGCCCCACCGATCCTCTGGGCGGTTGGCGATACGTCCCTTTTGACTCGCCCGATGGTCGCGCTGGTCGGTGCCCGTAATGCGTCCTCATTGGGCACGCGGATGGCGCGGAAACTCGCGGCGGACTTATCGGCGGCAGGCTATGTCGTCGTGTCAGGCCTCGCCCGCGGTGTGGATGCTGCCGCGCATCATGCCGCGATTGAGGCGGGCACCGTTGCCGTATTGGGCGGCGGCGTTGATGTTATCTATCCCAACGAAAACGCCGAACTGTTTCATGCCATCGGCGCCAAAGGTCTGCGCCTGTCCGAACAACCAATCGGCTTGCAACCCCAAGCCCGTCATTTCCCCGCACGCAATCGCATCATCTCTGGCCTCAGTCGCGCCGTTGCCGTGGTTGAAGCGGCTGCGAAGTCGGGCAGTCTGATCACTGCTGAAAACGCTCTGGCCCAAGGGCGAGAGGTCTTTGCTGTTCCGGGGCATCCGTTTGATGGGCGGGCAGGGGGCTGCAACGCGCTGATCCGCGACGGTGCGACGTTGATCCGTGGGGCCGAGGACGTGATCGCGGGCCTGACGCCATTGGTGGAAGAAGCGCCCGAATTGCCTCTCGCCCCGATCCCGCAGCCCCAGCGCAGTTTTGAAGACAGCAAGGCCCTGCACAAGAAAATCCTGTCGCGCCTCGGGCCATCGCCAATCGCGGAGGATCAGTTGATCAGGGACATGAAGTCAGCGCCAAGCCTCATTGCGCCTGCGCTGATCGCTCTTGAACTAGACGGGGCGATCCAACGACATGTTGGCGGGTTGTTGTCGCGCCTTTAGTTGCAACCGTAGTCCAACAGGTCGCCCCAACCCGCGCAAATGTCCTTGCGTTGCCACCAAACGTCCGTCGCAAACGCGGCCCAGTCGTAGACCTTCCAGCCCGCTCCGCTGCGTTCATAGAACACATTTATATCGGTGTGGTCGTTCACACCGAACATGATGTCTTTGGCTGCGGGTGCGCGGGTTAGGTCAATTTGCCCACCGCCCGGTCGCTGCGCCGTCAGCCACGCATAAGCGTGATCGCCTTGAACAAGTAAGTCGTGCACCACGAACTCAACAGGTGCGCCAAACACGGACTCCGCATAGGGGCGGACTGTGTTCATCAGCTCAGATCTGAGGTTAGTTCCACGTTCTGGAGTAAAGATCTGCTCGGCCATCGCGCCAATCGGAAGAGCAACAAGTGCAGCCATCGTGACGAATTTGAAAGTCACCAAAATACCCTCCTAACCAATCAGACCTTAGTTTGAAGTTATTTTGACAGTGTCGCTATGACCTTGATCAAGGGTGAGAAATGGGTGCATTGACATTCCACTGCGATAGCACACATGTTGCCGCGCCATACGCAGAAGCCTTTTCTTACGGAGTTCCCATGCCAGTTGTTGTTGTCGAATCCCCGGCTAAAGCCAAGACAATCAACAAATATCTTGGATCGGACTACACGGTTTTGGCATCCTACGGTCACGTCCGCGACCTGCCTCCGAAAGACGGTTCTGTCGATACCGACGCCAATTTCGAGATGAAATGGGAAGTCGCGAATGATAGCAAAAAGCACGTTAAGGCGATTGCTGACGCGCTCAAGGACGACGACGTTCTTATTCTCGCAACCGACCCTGATCGCGAAGGCGAAGCCATCAGCTGGCACTTGCAAGAGACCCTGACCACGCGTCGCGCGATTAAGAAATCGACGACAGTGAGCCGCGTGACATTCAACGCGATCACCAAGAACGCCGTGACGGAAGCGATGAAAAACCCGCGTCAGGTCGACACCCATCTGGTTGAGGCCTATCTGGCCCGCCGTGCGCTGGACTATCTCGTTGGGTTTAACCTCTCGCCAGTTCTGTGGCGCAAGCTCCCCGGTTCTAAATCTGCAGGCCGCGTGCAGTCCGTTTGTCTGCGCCTGATCGTTGAACGCGAGATGGAGATTGAGGCCTTCAATCCCCAGGAATACTGGACCGTTAAGGCTGTTCTCGCGAACCCGCGCGGTCAGCAGTTCGAGGCGCGTCTGACATCGTTCGCAGGCAAAAAGCTCGACAAATTCGATATTTCGACGGCTGCACAGGCTGAACTGGCTGCCGCTGCGATTTCGAGCCGCGATCTGACGGTTCAGTCGGTTGAGGCAAAGCCCGCCAACCGTAATCCGTCCCCGCCGTTCATGACCTCAACGCTCCAGCAGGAAGCCTCGCGTAAGTTCGGTATGGGTGCTCGCCAAGCGATGAGCGCGGCCCAGCGTTTGTATGAGGCAGGTCTGATCACCTACATGCGTACCGACGGTATCGACATGGCACCTGAGGCGGTCATGGCCGCGCGTGATGCGATCAAAGAAAAGTTCGGCGAAAAATACCTGCCGTCCAGCCCGCGCATGTATAAAAACAAGGCGAAGAACGCGCAGGAAGCGCACGAATGTATCCGCCCGACGGATATGTTTATGTCGCCTGAAAAGGTCAAAATCTCGGATGCGGATCAGCAGAAGCTCTACGATCTGATCTATAAACGCACCATCGCGAGCCAGATGGCAGCCGCGCAAATGGAACGCACCACGGTCGATATTGCTTCGGCAGATGGTCAGGTCATCCTGCGTGCCACGGGTCAGGTCGTTCTGTTCGAAGGCTTCATCGCCGTCTACGAAGAAGGTCGCGACGACAGCGTTGTGGATGACGACGACAAACGTTTGCCGCTCCTCGCTGCTGGCGACAAAACCGATAAGAAAGAAGTTCTGCCAGAGCAGCACTTCACCCAGCCGCCGCCGCGTTATACCGAGGCGACTTTGGTTAAGAAGATGGAAGAGTTGGGGATTGGTCGCCCGTCCACCTATGCCTCTATCGTGACCACAATTCAGGACCGCGATTATGTGACCAAGGATAAAGGCCGCCTGATCCCGCAGGACAAAGGCCGTTTGGTCACCGTCTTCCTGTCGAACTACTTTAAAAAGTATGTGGAGTACGACTTTACAGCGAGCCTTGAGAACGAACTCGACGAGGTGTCGGCGGGCGAGGTGGATTACCACGACCTGCTGAAACGGTTCTGGAAAGACTTCTCGGCTGCGATCGCAGAAACGTCCGAACTTCGGATCACCGAGGTGCTTGATAAGATCAACGAGGTTCTCGAACCGCATCTCTTCCCAGCCAAAGAGGACGGCAGCGATCCGCGTGCTTGCCCGAACTGTGGCGCTGGGCGTCTGTCCATGCGGACGGCGCGCTCTGGTGGCGCGTTCATCGGCTGTTCGAACTACCCAGAATGCCGCTTTACCCGTCCGTTCGGCCCTCCGGGGATGGAGCAAACGGGCATCGGTCCTGACGGCAAATTGCTGGGTCACGATGATGGCGATCCGATCTCGCTCCGCGATGGTCGCTATGGTCCCTATGTCCAACGTGGTGAAGCCTCTGAGGATTTCCCGAAGCCCCCGCGTGCAAGCCTGCCCAAAGGCTGGACGACTGACTCAATCGACCTCGATAAGGCGCTGATGCTGCTGAACCTGCCGCGCGAAATCGGCCCGCACCCCGAAGATGGTGTTGTGGTCGAGGCAGGCATCGGTCGCTTTGGTCCGTTTGTGAAACACGGCACGACCTATGCGAACCTCAAAGAGGTCGATGAGGTCTTTGACATCGGTATGAACCGCGCCGTCGAAGTGCTCGCCCTGAAAAAGGCAGGTCGTGGTGGCCGCGAAGCCGCGAAACCGCTCAAGGAACTTGGTGATCACCCAGATGGTGGTGCTATGGCGGTCATGTCGGGGCGTTATGGTCCCTACATCAAATGGGAAAAAGTCAACGCGACCCTGCCCAAAGATGTAGACCCAGAGACGGTGACGGTCGAACAAGCGATTGAACTGGTGAACGAAAAAGCCGCGAAGTCTGGCAAGAAACGCAAGGCCCCCGCGAAAAAGGCTGCAGCGAAAAAGCCCGCCGCCAAGAAGGCCACAGCGAAAAAAGCGCCAGCGAAAAAAGCAGCTAGCGACGAATGACACAGAACGGCGGGCCAAGGCTCGCCGCTTTCTTTTGCAGGTGCAGAAAAAACCACGGGACAGCGGCGATTTTTTCAGTAATCTAACCGCCATGATGAGGGAGGCTCTTTGCCAAGAGTGGCCCATACGGACCCAGAGGGGGAGAGAATGAAGAAGATTTACGGTAGTGCAGCAGAGGCCCTTGATGGGCTTTTGTTTGACGGGATGTTTATCGCGGCTGGTGGTTTCGGCCTCTGCGGTATCCCCGAACTTTTGCTGGACGCGATCAAAGATGCAAGCACCAAGGACCTTACCTTTGCATCGAACAACGCAGGCGTAGATGAGTTCGGGATCGGCATCTTGTTGCAGACCAAACAGGTGAAGAAAATGATCTCGTCCTATGTGGGCGAAAACGCCGAATTCATGCGCCAGTATCTGTCGGGCGAGTTGGAGTTGGAGTTCAACCCGCAAGGCACATTGGCCGAACGTATGCGCGCTGGTGGCGCTGGTATCCCCGGTTTCTACACGAAAACTGGCGTGGGCACCGTGATCGCGGAAGGCAAAGAGCACAAAGACTTCAACGGCCAAACCTACATCTTGGAAGAAGGCATCTTTGCCGACCTCGCCATCGTGAAGGCATGGAAAGCGGACACAACGGGCAACCTGATTTTCCGCAAAACTGCGCGGAACTTTAACGTGCCAGCCGCGACCTGCGGTAAAATCTGCGTCGCGGAGGTCGAAGAAATCGTGCCAGCAGGGACGCTCGATCCAGATGCGATCCACCTGCCGGGCATCTACGTCCATCGCATCATCGAGGGCGCACACGAAAAACGTATCGAACAGCGCACCACCCGCAAGAAGGAGTCCGCATAATGCCGTGGGATCGTAACCAGATGGCGGCGCGGGCCGCGCAAGAACTTCAAGACGGTTGGTATGTGAACCTCGGCATCGGTATCCCGACGCTCGTTGCGAACTACATCCCCGATGGCGTTGAAGTGACGCTTCAGTCCGAAAACGGGATGCTCGGCATGGGGCCGTTCCCGTTTGAGGGCGAAGAAGACGCCGACCTGATCAACGCAGGCAAGCAGACGATCACCGAACTGCCGCACACCGCCTATTTCGACTCGGCGCAGTCGTTCGCAATGATCCGCGGTGGCAAAATTGCGATGGCGATCCTTGGTGCGATGGAAGTGGCGGAGAACGGCGACCTCGCAAACTGGATGATCCCGGGCAAGCTGGTCAAAGGCATGGGCGGCGCGATGGACCTCGTTGCGGGTGTTGGTCGCGTTGTTGTCGTGATGGATCACACCAACAAACACGGTGAATCGAAGGTTCTGAAAGCGTGCACCTTGCCGCTGACGGGTAAGAGCGTGGTTGACCGCATCATCTCGAACCTCGGGGTTCTGGACGTGGTCGAAGGCGGCCTGAAGATCGTCGAACTCGCCGATGGTGTCACCGAAGAAGAGCTTCGGGCCGCGACCGAGGCGACGATTGTTGACTAAGGGAACGGGCGCCTTCGGGCGCCCTTCTTCTTTCGCGTGTGTTAATTGTTTCGTAAATTGCCTTGGGTTTCATAATTCGGCCCCAATCGGTTGCTATTTTGTGACCAATGACAATGAGCAGCACAAATAGATTGCCAGACACAGGGTCTACCACGCACCGCCGTTGGCGCGACATCGCGCTGCTGGCGGGGTTGTTTGGTTTTGTCATTGCGGGTTTGGCTGGGCTTGCTCTTGCGACGGGTTGGGAAGAAACGATTGCCCAGTTGTCGCGTCTCTCTTTTCTGCAATTCGTCGTGCTTATGGGGCTGAGCCTTGTGAACTACGTGTTTCGCGGCAGCCGCTGGCACGTGATGGCGCGTAAAATTGGCCTTCCGACGTCGTTAGCCCAAGACCTCCGTCACTTCATCGGTGGGTTCGCGATGTCTGTGACCCCCGGTCGGGTAGGCGAACTGATCCGAATGCGCTGGATCAAGCGTGAAACGGGTTGGGCCGTCGAACGGACCGCGCCGCTGGTGCTGATGGATCGCGCGGGCGATTTGGCCGCAATGGCGATCATTCTGGCGCTGGGCCTGTCCTTTGGCGCAGGTGGTATCGCGTTTGGCCTGCCTGTGGCGATTGCGGCGTTGTTGGTTGCGTTTATCGCCACGCGTCCAACTCTCCTCGCTGGGGCGGCGGGATTTGCCTACCGACTAACTGGATTTTTCCCTCGCTTGATGGTCCGCGTGCGGCGTGCGGCAGGGTCGCTTTCTGCATTTTCCGACCCTAAAACGGTGATCATTACTTTGGCTCTAGGCCTGACGGGCTGGATTGCCGAAGGTTATGCGTTCCATCTTCTGCTCGTGTGGATGGGTGCGGACATTGGGTTTTGGATGGCCGCAACGATTTTCACCTTCTCGACCCTCGCAGGCGGGCTGACGGGCGCACCGGGTGGTGTCGGTGGGGCCGAGGCCGCGATGGTCGCGCTCTTGTCGATGCAGGGCGTGCCGCTTGAAACGTCACTGCCCGCGACGGCAATTATTCGTGTGACGACCCTTTGGTTTGCGATTGGGTTGGGGCTATTGGTGTTCCCATTTGCTGAACGACATTCTTTAAAACAGGCACTTTGATACGATGCTTTGGAAGACAACGACTTATTCTGGTTGGGGCCGCGCCCTGACTGCTGATGGTGAACTTGCACGCCCTGAACGTCGGGCTGCGGTCACAGCCCAAGGCCCAGCGATTGGCAACCGCCGCAGTTATGGCGATGCGGCGCTGAACGACAATGGTCGAGCGACGGATATGACGCGGCTCGATCGGATCATCGGATTCGACGGTGACATCGTTCATGTCGAGGCGGGCTGCACCGTCGCCACTTTGGCACGGATTTTCGCACCCAAAGGCTATATGCCCGCCGTGATGCCCGGCACAGGGTTTGCTACAGTCGGTGGATCCATTGGCATGGATGTGCACGGCAAGAACCACCATAACGAAGGATCGTTTGGTCAGCATGTGACCGAAATTACGCTGCTCGGCGCTGATGGAGTGCGGGTCATTACCCCAGCCGATGAGGTGATCTGGAAAGCCACGATTGGCGGTTTGGGGCAAACGGGGGTGATCCTGTCAGCAAAGCTTCGGTTGAAGCCGATCACTGTCGGCCAAATGCGCGTTACCGAACGCCGTGTGCAAAACTGGGACCAGCACATTGAGATGCTGGACGCGAGCACGGCGACCTATTGCGTGGGTTGGATTGACGCGACGGCCAAAGGTGATGCGCTGGGTCGCGGCATCGTCGAAGAGGCTGAGGTTGGCGGCGGTGACTATTCCGCTCCGAAAGGGGCGAAAAAGGTGCCCTTTGATGCGCCGAATTTTGCGCTCTCATCGCCAATTGTAAAGGCCTTCAACGAAGCCTACTATCGCCGTGTCCCTGCCGAGGGCCGCACCGTTGATCGCAGCATTGAGGATTTCTTTTTCCCGCTCGACAAAATCCACGATTGGAACCGTCTCTATGGCAAACGTGGCTTTCACCAGTTTCAGTGCGTCGTTCCCTTGGCCCAAGTGGATGCGCTCAAATCCATGCTGAGCGCGATTGCGTCTTCTGGTCTGGCTTCCCCTTTAGCCGTTTTGAAACGCATGGGCGCGGGGCGGGGCGGTTACATGTCCTTCCCGATGGAGGGCTATACGCTCGCCGTTGATTTCCCCGCACGCGATGCGGCTGCTGAACTGATCGCGGAATTAATCAGCCTGACGGATGCGGCTAGCGGTCGGGTTTATCTGGCCAAAGATAGCCTCGCATCAGGAACCGTCATCAAATCCATGTATCCCGAACATTCGGAGTGGTCAGAAGCTGTGAACGAAGCCGATCCTGATCACCGTTTTGAAACCGACATGACCCGCCGCTTGAACCTACGAGGTGCAAAATGACCGATACTTGGATCATCTTAGGCGCGACATCCGCCATCGCCCGCGCCTTCATCCGTAAGCAAGCCGAGGCTGGCGCTGCGTTCATTCTATGCGGACGTGACATCGTTGATATGGAGGCGACCGCTGCGGACGCGACGGTGCGTGGTGCGCCTGAGGCAACCGTCATGCCGATCAACATGCGCGATGCGGCAACCTTTGACGCTGTGATCGAGGCAGCCAAGGGCCTCGAAGGTACGATCCATTGCGCGGTGTTCGTTGGCTCTATGCCCGATCAGGCCGAGATCGACGCTGATCCGTCCTTGATAGATGGCGTTGTCACTGACAGCTTCACGGGTCCTGCGCGGTTCCTCACCCTGCTGGCTCCTGTGATGGAGGTTCGCGAACAAGGCGTTGTCGTCGGGATCAGCTCTGTTGCGGGTGATCGTGGGCGTTTGAACAACTACGTCTACGGAGCGGCAAAGGCTGGCTTTACGACCTACTTGTCTGGTCTGCGTAACCGCATGGGCCGGAAGGGTGTTCATGTGATGACGGTAAAACCTGGCCCCGTCGATACAGCGATGACGTGGGGCATGAAAATGCCTGCGATGACCACGCCAGAGGCGGCGGTGGAGGACATCCTTAAGGGCGTTCAGAAAAAGCGGAACGTGATTTACACCGCGAAAATCTGGTTCCCGATCATGACCGTGATCAAGCTGATCCCAGAACCGATCTTTAAGAAACTGTCGTTCTGAGGGCTGCCCCTCAGAACCCGAACCATTTTTGCCAGAGCCCTGCGCTGTAGAACATCAGCGACAGAGTGATGAGCAAAAGACCGATCCCGCGTTTGTCCTTGAGGGCGAAAACAATTGGATCGTAGTCCTGCTTTCCATACCAACCCAGACGCACCATGCGGTTCAGCCATGCCGCAATCGGGATCAGCGCAACCCACAGGAGCCATTGGGACGGGTAGAGCATCCGCGCTTGTTCGCTGAACGAGTAGAGGAAGAAGATCACAAGCGCCCCGATCATCCCCAGAATGCCGACGTTTAACAGGTCTGGTCTGTCTGGGCGGCCATACCCGCGCCCCGGAAGACGATCATCGTTGGTGGCAAGCGTCAGTTCGGTCAAACGCTTTACGCAGCCGAGGGTGACAAAGATCGGGAAGATGAAGATCAACATAAAGATAGAGGCGTCAACACGGCTCGCCGCTGCGCCAGCCACCACGCGGATCGTGTAGAGCGATGCGAGCGTGAAAATGTCGATCCAGCGCATCCGTTTGAGTTTCAGCGAATAAGCGAGCGACAAAATCATATAGAGCGCGACGACGCCAAAGAAGGCGATGCCGAGGAACGCGCCGAGGCCTAGTGCAAAGACCCCAAGCCCCGCGCAGATCATCATGCCCGTTTTAATCGGCACCGTGCCTGCGGCGAATGGGCGTTTGCATTTCTTGACGTGGAGGCGGTCCGCTTCGAGGTCGAGCAGGTCATTGACGATATAGATGCAGGATGCAGCCGCCGAGAACGCCATGATGCCGAGGATGATCAGGCCAAAGGACGACAGCCCGAATTGGTGGGCGGCAATCATGGGCAGGAATAGCAGGACGTTTTTGACCCACTGATGCGGACGCATGGCGCGAATGGCTTCGGAAGATTTGTGCGGCGCGTCAAAGGTCGTCACCTTCTCGGACGGGTAACGTGCGGCGGCTCCGCCTGCGGTTCCCACAATGATTGCCTTATCCGCCACATCCCAAATCGCCGTGTCAGATGAATCGTCGCCTGCATAATCGAACCCACCCTTGCCGTAGCGTTCGACCAATGCGGCGGCTTTGTTCGCGCCTTTGAGGTTGTGACCGTCTTTGGAGCCGATGGCCCCGTCGAACCCATGATGATCGGCAAGCGCCTTAACCAGTCGTTCGTCCGACGCACTGGCGAGGATTACTTCACGACCGTCGGCTTGGGCGGCCTTTGCATACTCTAGAACCTCGGTGTTCACGGGCAGCAAGTCTACGCGAATGTCGGCTATATTATATACGGCCTCTTTCAGACGTGCGGGGTTGCGAAAGAGCGATGCGCCCGCTTTGATCGTTCGGATCGGATCTGTGCCCAGACCCGCCCAGACGTTTTCGAACAACATATCAGTGCGCAAAAGCGTGCCGTCGATATCCAGCACAAGTGGCTTTGAATCGGTCAAAGTCAGTCCCCTAGATTAAAGACGCAGCCATCCGACATTAGCTCTGGCGGTGTGACGCAGAGCGCGCGTGCCACTTTCCATGCGGACAGCACTTTGGGCACATAGGCGCGGGTCTCGGCAAAGTTCGGGACGCCGTTGCTGTCACGGATCGCGCCTTCGCCTGCGTTATATGCTGCGATGAAAAGAATTGGGTCGTTGTCAAATTCGGACATGAGCCAGTCGAGATAAGCAATCCCGCCGCGAATGTTTTGCGATGGGTCGAGGCTGTTGCGCACATCAAACCGTTCGGCGGTCGCTGGCATGAGTTGCATGAGGCCCTGTGCTCCAACACGGCTCACAGCACTGGCGTCGCCTCCGCTTTCAACTGCGATTACGGCCAAGGCCAGCGCGGGCGAGACATTTGTATCAATCGTGTTGATCATAATGTCTTTGCCATGGGCAGCGGCAATCTGGTGCAGAGCGGAGAGGCGAGGTTCTGTGACGGCTTCGCCTTCGGGGGCTTTGGCCATTGCATCAAGGGCAAGGATCAATCGTCCAGGTGCGGTGGCATCGAGGGTAGGGGGCACGGCCTCCCAAAACCAATCGAGGGTTCCTGTTTGCGGAACGGCACCTTCAATCGGGTTCGATGACGGGGCAGGGGTGCGCGTCGTAGGGATCGCGGCCTCACCTGCGGCGGCGGGTGCAGATGGCGCGCTGGGCGCACGCGGCGCTGCGGGGTCGATCTGCACATTGATACGATTTGTGGTTGTGCCAACGGGCGGCGCGGTGGCTCGCCTAAAGGTAAAGTCGGGCTGCAAACGGTTCGACTCGGCCAAAGCCGAGGACGCCAAAAGAGTCGCCAAACTGAAAATGATTGCGAAGCGCCGCGTCATGCGGGTCTGCCCTGCCTCTGCTTTTTTCAAATCTATCGCAGAAAATCTGTCCAATTGCTACCTAAAGGAGGAACAATGGCCATGAGTGAGCCTAATTGTAGAGTATTTTCAGGGGCAGAATACCCTAAAGTATATAAAATTTAACCTTTTATACCTTATTAATCAGTCACTTATAACTTTCGTATTAAAAAATCTCATATGGACAGAAATTGCACCAAAGCTGCCCAAATCCCGCCCCATTCGGATGGCTATATCATCTCATCCAAAGCGGGAAACGAACCAGAGAGGCTGGTGAGAAACACCCCCGCAAGGAACTGAAAACTGAGCGATTACATTTCCCTGAGGAGGGACCGACATGCTGAACTTTATCAAAAACTTCCGTAACGACGAAGACGGTGCTGTGACTGTTGACTGGGTTGTTCTGACCGCTGCTCTCATAGGTATCGGCATTGCAGTTATCTCGTCCGTATCGGGCGGCACCACTGCAATGGGCGACAAGATGTCGACCATGCTGTCTGCGCAAAAAGACGCAACCTACTAATCCTTATTTAATCATCAAAGAAATTCTGGAGCGTATCATGCTTAACTTCATCAAAAACTTCCGCAACGACGAAGACGGCGCAGTAACTGTTGACTGGGTTGTTCTGACCGCAGCTCTCGTAGGTATCGGCATCGCAGTAATTTCGTCCGTATCGGGCGGCACCACTGCAATGGGCGACAAGATGTCGACCATGCTGTCCGCACAAAAAGACGCAACCTACTAAGATCATCCCAGGTTAGCGGAGCCTCGACATGACAACTTGGTTTAAAAGACTACGCCAGGATGAAGAAGGTGCCGTAACCGTTGATTGGGTTGTATTGGCCGCGGCATTGGTGGGACTTGGGATCTCGATTGTCTCGACGACTGGGGAACACCAAACGGCCATGGGCGATAAGATGTCTAGCCAGATGTCAGAGCTCGCAGATCAATACTATTGATCTTGGTGCCTTAAAATTACTGACCGTCCCTTACGTAGGGGCGGTCAAAATCGTTTCAGGGGTATGACCACTAGCGATTGTCTCTGAATTCGATAATAAAACGATCAATAACTATAGTTTGTCCACAAATCGCCGCATTTTCCTGCGAGTGATAGACTAAGAAAACGTTGGATCGACGCAGCTTGAGGCGGCAGAGGGTAAAAACATGCGATCAGTATTTGGTTTGGTTCTGGTGATTGGTCTTGGCCTCGCGGGCTTTGCCGTCTTTATGGTCAAGGGCTATATCGACGAACAAGAACAAGTCCGTGCAGCCGAACGGGCCGCAATCGCCGCACGTGCCCCCACCATTGAGGTCGTCGCCGTCAAAGAAATGGTGCCCTATGGCGCCACGCTGACCCCTGACGATGTGGGCATGATCCTCTATGCGGAACCCTTCTTGCCCGAAGGTGTGTTCCGCACGATCGAAGAATTGTTCCCCAACGGCGCCGACGAACCCCGCGTTGTTCTGCGCCAGATGGAACCGCTCGAACCCGTTTTGGCGGTTAAAGTGACAGAGCCAGGCGGTGATGCTGGCATTACTTCGCTTTTGCAGCCCGGAATGCGCGCGTTTGCCATTCGCGTCGACGTGGCATCGGGCGTTTCGGGGTTGTTGCGTCCGAACGACCGTGTTGACGTCTATTGGACAGGTCGAGCCATGAATGTGGGCGATATGGGCACCACTGACGTGACCCAATTGATCCAATCGAGCCTGAAAATCATCGCGATTGACCAGATTATCAATGGATCGGTGAACACTGGCACTGTTGCCCGCACTGTGACGGTTGAGGCCACACCGCAGCAGGTTGCGGCCTTGGCTCAGGCGCAATCGACGGGCAGCCTGATGTTGTCGCTTGTGGGTGCGTTTGACGAAACCATCGCGGCTCCGGTTGTTGTGGATCAGAACACGTTGCTCGGTATCGAAGCGGCGCCAGCTCCTGAACCTGAACCCGAAGTGGTCGAGGAAAAGGTTTGCACCGTGCGCACGCGTCGTGGCGGTGACGTGGTCGAAATCCCGATCCCCTGCACCGACTAACACGGTTCTACAACCCTGATGCGTTGTCGTGGGACATGGGTCTGTTGCTCAAGTCCCACATAAAATTTGCCTCGCAACGTATTGATTCTTGCAAAAAATGCTTTTTCAGCGCAGTCTGCAGGAAAATACGGGCAATAGACCCGATAACGGGCGTGATCCAAGAGGCAGGTCACAATGACACGTAAAAGTATTATCACGGCGGCACTGACCAGCCTTACTTTGGCATTCGCAGCAATGCCATCGGTTGGCGTGGCTGAAACATTGCAGGTGATGCGCGGCGCACCGTCGAGCGCGCTACAGGTTCCGATGAACCGCGCAGTTGTTGTCGAAAGCGACACTCCCTTTACCGAATTGTCGATCGCGAACCCTGGGATCGCGGACATTTCATCGCTCTCTGATCGTACGATTTATGTACTGGGCAAAGAGCCCGGTCGGACCACGCTGACCCTCTTGGGCGCGGATGGTCGACTGATCACGAACGTTGAAGTGCAGGTCACCCCTGACATCACAGAATTCAAAGAACGGCTGGAACAGATCCTTCCGGGTGAAACGATTGAAGTTCGCACTGCGAACGACGGGATCGTTTTGTCGGGCACTGTGACCTCTTCTGCGCGGATGGAACGCGCGTTGGAACTGGCTGAACGTTATGCACCTGAACGCGTGTCGAATTTGATGAGCGTGGGCGGCACCCAGCAAGTTATGCTGCGCGTCCGTTTTGCTGAAATGCAGCGCACTGTTGCGAAATCGCTGTCGTCGTCCTTGGGGATGCAGGGCAGCATTTCGGGTGGAAACGTTGGCGTTCTTGGCGGCTCGAACTCTTTGAATACGGCTGTCACGGCTGTTGGCGGTGCAACTGGCACGACTATCGGCGGTGGCGAAGCAGCTGGCGCGGTCCTGTTCGGCTTTAACGCGGGCGGCCTCGAAGTGGGTCTGTTGCTCGAAGCGCTGGAAGAACGAGGCGTTGTGCGCACCTTGGCCGAACCGAACCTGACGGCCCTGTCTGGGCAAGAGGCGCGGTTCCTTGCTGGTGGCGAATACCCCGTTCCGATCAGCCAAAAAGATGGCCAGATCACCGTTGAATTCAAACCTTTCGGTGTTGAGCTGAACTTTACGCCCCGTGTTCTGGATGGCGACGCGATCAACCTCGAACTCAATGCTGCGGTATCAAGCATTGACCCGTCGAACAGCTATACCGCCGCAAACGGCTTTACCATTGATGCGTTCCGTAAGCGCGAAACCTCGACCACGGTTGAGATGCGCGACGGCGAAAGCTTTGCGATCGCAGGCCTGATGTCTGACGATTTCCGTGACCTGAACAAGCAGGTGCCATGGCTTGGTGATATTCCAGTGCTCGGCGCTTTGTTCCGCAGTGCGGATTACGAACGCCAGCAGACAGAGTTGGTTATTATCGTGACTGCGCATTTGGTGACACCGACCCGTGGCGAAGCGCTCGCGCTGCCGACGGACCGTGTTCCGCTTCCGTCCGAGCGTGATTTGTTCCTAATGGGCCGTGTCACTGGCACGCCGACCACTGGCCCTGCGGGCGAAGTGGCACGTCAGGATTTCTCGGGTTCTTACGGTTACGTTCTGGATTAATGGCATGAAGGCGGGGGCAGACATGAAACGGATCGCAATTCTGATCGCTGCATGTGGCGCGTTGACGGCCTGCGGCCAGAACGCCTCTGTCATGGCATCTTATCGTGAGGCGGGGTCGCTCGTGGATACGGGCACCTTTGGTCTGGCCACGATGAACAACACTGTGGTTCATACGGGCGCGATTTCTTATGCGACCAACCTGAACCGCCGGTTCGAGGCCGAAGTTCCGACGATGATCAACTTCGACTTCAACTCGACCGCTTTGGATGAACAGGCCCGCGCCGTGCTGCGTGCGCAAGCAGACTTTATCAAACAGTTCCCCGAAGTCCGGTTCAAGGTCTACGGCCATACCGACCTCGTCGGTTCGACCGCGTCGAACCGTCGTTTGGGTCTGCGTCGTGCAGAGGCCGTCGTTCTCTACTTCCAATCCCAAGGCATCGACCGTTCGCGTCTAGAGGCTGTCGTTTCCTATGGTGAAGAACAGCCTTTGATCGTGACCGAGGGTCGCGAGCGTGCAAACCGCCGCACAGTGACCGAAGTGTCGGGCTTTGTCGAAAGCAACCAAATGATCATGGATGGCCGCTACGCCGATGTGATCTTCCGCGAGTATGTCAGCAGCGCTGCAGCCTCGACTCAGTTGTCTGGTATCTCTGGTTCAGAGATTTCAACCGAGCGGTAACGTTACCAAAATCAACACAAACAGGAGGCGAACAATTCGCCTCCTTTTTTGTTTATCGTCTCTCATTTCCGCACAATTGCATCCTTTCGGCCCAATTCTGGACACGATTGGGGGTGATGAATGTCCGAAAGAAGTAGTCCCTCGGCGAATCTGAGGGGGGTATGTGGCGGATCGTATCGCCGCCAATCGACGAGACGAAGGAAACGAAAATGGGTCAAATGGCAGTCATGCAGACGGAACCGCAGCCGATCGTCGCCTGCACGGTCAGTCGTGATGTTCAGTTCTTTGATCTCTTGATCGAGGATATGGAAGACGCCTTGGGCGAACGCTGGGGTGATCTTGGGTTTGAGGACGCTTTGGCGTTCTTGGATCAGCCCGATGCGGACACTCTCGAATTTATTGCCGTGGCGCTGAATGCGCAGGACGAAGGCGACCTTGGTCTGATTTCCAACGTGATCGCCGCTGCAAAGGCAAAGGGTCTCAAGGTTATTCTGATTGCCGAGGACGTGAGCCCAAAAGCCCTGCACCAGTTGCTGCGCGAGGGTGGTGACGAATTCATCCCCTATCCGTTGCCCGAAGGCGAACTGTCCCAAGCGATTGATCGCGTTCTCGCCGAAGAACCACCTGCACCGCCATCAGCCCAAGAACCGCGTAACACGCTCAAAGCGACGGGCGACCGCTCTGGCGTCGTGATCCCTGTTCAGGGCATGGCGGGTGGCGTCGGCGCGACGACCTTTGCCGTGAACTTTGCCTGGGAATTGGCGAACATCGACAAAAAGAACCCGCCGCGCGTGGTGATTTTGGATTTCGGTATGCAGTTCGGATCGGTCTCGACCTTCCTCGATATGCCGCGCCGCGAAGCTGTGCTCGAAATGCTCAGCGATACCGAAGCGATGGACGAAGACTCGTTTATGCAGGCGCTTTTGCCGTTCGAAAGCAAACTCTATGTGCTGACATCCCCTGCGGATCTGGTGCCGATGGACATCGTGACACCCGACGATATCGAGCGGGTGATCGAACTGGCACGGACAAACTTTGACTATGTGGTGATCGACATGCCGCCCGTGATGGTGGAGTGGTCGCAGTCCGTTCTTGAGGCGGCACATGTCTATTTCGCACTGACCGAACTCGACATGCGCAGCGCCCAAAACACGCTTCGTCTGAAACGCGCCCTGCAAGCCGAGGAACTGCCGTTCCAAAAACTGCGGTTTGTGCTGAACCGCGCGCCGAAGTTCACCGATTTGAACGGCAAAGCCCGCGTCAAACGTATGGCCGAGAGCCTCGGTATCTCGATCGAGGTGCAACTGCCTGATGGCGGAAAAATCGTCACCCAAGCGAACGACCACGGTGCGCCACTGTCCGAAACCGCTGCGAAAAACCCGCTGCGCAAAGAAATCGCAAAGCTGGCTCTGTCGGTTCACAAACACAACACCGCCGACGCTGATGCGGCACACGGATAAGGAGGCGCAGAATGTTTTCGAAGTATAAAAAATCGAGCGGAACTGCGCCGGCTGCCCGTTTGGCCGCGATCAAAGGTAAGACGATAGAGCCGAGCGCCGCGCCGTCTTCGCCATTGCCCGAAGCTCCGAAATCACTACGTCGCCCCGCGCCAACGACCAGCGCGCAGGTCATCCCTGACGACCGTGAGAAAAAGCGCAAGGAACGCCTGTCCGAGATCAAGCTCGAACTACACAAGGCGCTCTTGGACAACCTGAACCTCGCGGCGCTGGAAAAAGCGACCGAGAGCGATCTGCGTCAGGAAATCAACGCGATTGCCGCGGAAACTCTCGAAGAAAAAGGTCTGGTTCTGAACCGTGAAGAGCGGCTTCAGCTCAGCCAAGATTTGTATGACGAAGTGACGGGCCTTGGCCCGCTTGAGGCGCTTCTGAAAGACGACACCGTGAACGATATTCTCGTGAACGGTCCGAAACAGATTTTCGTGGAACGTGCAGGTAAACTGCAACTGACCGACATCACATTTAAGGATGAAAAACACCTCCTGCGGATCATCGACAAAATCGTGTCCGCTGTGGGTCGTCGCGTCGATGAATCTAACCCCTATGTGGACGCCCGTTTGGCTGATGGCTCGCGTTTCAACGCGATGGTTGGTCCGATTGCGGTGGATGGGTCGCTCGTTTCGATCCGTAAGTTCAAAAAGGAAAAGCTGGCGATTGATGACTTGGTCAAATTCGGTGCCTTTACCGAAGAAATGGCCGCCTATCTTCAAGCTGCCGTTGCGACCCGGCTGAACGTCATCGTGTCGGGTGGTACGGGTTCAGGCAAGACAACGACACTGAACGCGCTATCGTCCTTCATCGATGACAGTGAACGTATTCTGACGATCGAAGACACGGCAGAACTTCAGTTGCAACAAACCCACGTGGGCCGCATGGAATCCCGCCCGCCGAACGTCGAAGGCAAGGGTGCTGTGACCCAGCGCGACTGTCTGCGCAACGCACTGCGGATGCGTCCTGACCGTATCATCGTGGGTGAGACCCGTGGTGAAGAGGTTATCGACATGCTTCAGGCGATGAACACGGGCCACGATGGGTCGATGACCACCATCCACGCCAACTCTGCCCGTGATGGCGTGTCGCGTCTGGAAAACATGATCGCGATGGCTGGTATTGAGATGCCGATCAAAGCGGTGCGTAGCCAGATTTCATCGGCTGTGAACTTGATCGTGCAGGCGTCGCGTCTGCAGGACGGTTCGCGTCGCATGACCTCCATCACCGAGATCACAGGCATGGAAGGCGACGTTATCTCTATGCAAGAGGTGTTTCGCTACCAGCGTGTTGGTCTGACACCCGACAACAAAATCATCGGTCACTTCACCGCCACTGGCGTGCGTTCGCACTTTGCCGAACGGTTCCGCCTGTGGGGCTATGACCTGCCGTCGTCCATCTTTGAACCCTACGCTGCGGAGTAATAGCCATGGTCCTCTCTGCTGAACCGCTAATCTACGGCATCGTTTTCGTCGCTGTCCTCGTTCTGGTCGAAGGCCTCTACCTCACGGTATTTGGCAAATCGATCAGCCTGAACAGCCGCGTGAACCGCCGTTTGGCCCTGATGGAGCGCGGCGCGAACCGTGAGCAGGTTTTGGAACAGCTCCGCAAGGAGATGACCCAACACATCAAGTCGCAGCAAATCCCGCTGTATTCGCTTCTGGCCCAGAAGGCGCAGAAGGCGAACATCGCGTTTACCCCTGTGCAATTGATCATGATCATGGGTGTGCTGGGCGTTGCGTCCTTTATCGCGCTCTCTGTCGGCACCTCGGCGAGCACCCCTGTGCGTGCAGCGATGGCGGCCGCAATGGGTATCGGTGGTGTCTATGTCTGGGTGAACGGCAAGGCCAAGAAACGGATTTCCCTGCTCGAAGAACAACTGCCGGACGCGGTTGAACTGATGGTGCGGTCGCTGCGCGTTGGGCACCCGTTTGCCTCTGCTGTGAATATCGTGGCCAAAGAAGTTGCAGACCCGCTGGGCACGGAAATGGGCATGATCGCCGATGAAGCCGCCTATGGGCGCGACATGGGTGAGAGCCTGAAAACCATGGCTGAACGCATTGATATGCAGGATTTGCGCTTCCTCGCGGTGGCGGTAACGATCCAGCAACAATCGGGTGGTAACCTCGCTGAAATCCTCGAAGGTTTGGCCAAGGTGATCCGCGCACGTTTCAAACTCTTCCGCCGTGTTAAGGCGATCACGGCTGAGGCCAAATGGTCGGGCATGTTCCTGTCGGGCTTCCCGCTGGCTGCGCTGTTGCTGATCAACGTGGCAAAGCCGGACTACTACGACGGCGTGAAAGACACGGCGGCCTTTATTCCTGGCTGTCTGATTGTGGCTGGCTTCCTTGCGGCGAACCTCTTTGTGATGCGCGCGCTCGTGAATATCAAAGTGTAAGGGGGCGTTGATATGACTGCACTTCTGGACCTACTGACGGATAAATTCGGCGCCTATGGCCCGCTCTATCTGGTCGCTGGGATCGTTATGATCCTGATGCTCTTAGCGATCCCGATGATCGTGCAAAAGCGTGAGGATCCGCTTGATCGGCTAAAGCAATCTGCGCGTAGCCATGACGCTGGCCGTCAAAAGGCAAAGCTGCGTCAGGGGACGGGCAAGGACAAGCTCGAGAAATACTCCAACTTCCTAGAGCCGCAGAACGAAGACGAATTTTCTGCGATCCAGCTGAAACTTCTGCAAGCCGGCTATCGGACAAAGAACGCCGTTCGCGTCTACTACTTCTTCCAATTCGCGTTGGGCATCGGTGCGCTGATCGCTGGTGTTGCCTATGCAATCCTGAAAACCCAAACGGGTGATCCCTCGACCCAAGACACGATGCTGGCAATCCTTATTCCGGGTGCTGTTGGTTACATGGCGCCGAAATACTGGGTGACACGCCGTCAGGCTGAACGTCAGGATGCGATTGTGAATGGCTTTCCTGATAGCCTCGACATGCTGTTGGTCTGTATTGAGGCGGGTCAGTCGCTGGACCAAGCGATTTTGCGGGTGGCGCGTGAATTGCGTGCAGGTTTCCCTGAGCTGGCCGAAGAGTTCGAGATCGTCAGCTATGAGCTAAAAGCTGGTAAAGACCGTACCCAAGTGATGCGCGATATGGCGGAACGCTGCGGTGTGCCTGACGTGAACTCGTTTGTGACCGTGCTGATCCAGTCGCAACAGTTCGGTACCTCCATTGCCGAAGCGCTGCGGGTCTATGCTGGTGAGATGCGGGATAAACGTGTGATGCGTGCCGAAGAAAAGGCCAACACCCTGCCGACCAAGATGACGCTCGCGACGATGATGCTGACCGTTCCGCCACTGTTGATCATTCTCATTGGCCCCTCGGTCTACGGCATCATGACTTTCATGAGCATGGGTGGTAACTAACACGCACCATGCGCGTTATCCTTTTGATTGCATCGCTAATTGCTTTGGCCGCCTGTGACACGGGCGGCCTAAACCGTGGTGACGGGGTTTATGCCCCGGGTGTCGCGGGGGAATCCGACATAGACGGGCTGATCGTTGGGCACCGTTTGCTGGAGGCAGGCGAATACGAATTGGCGCTGCGGGCCTATATGCGGGCGGCGGGTCAGCAGGGGTTAAACGTCGACACGCTCTCTGCGCTGGGCTCTGCAAACCTCAAGCTGGGAAGGCTCGGACAAGCCGAAGAGCTGTTGCGCCGCGCCACCAAAGAGGACGAAACCTTTGCTGCGGCTTGGAACAACCTCGGCGTTGTTTTGATGGAGCGGGGCGAGGTTTACGAGGCCGCAGAAGTGTTCCGTATCGCCTATGCAACGGACAATGGGAATTCCGACATGATCCGCGACAACCTGCGCTTGGCACTCGCAAAACGGGATAATTCCGCGTATGTTGATCCCAACGATAATGAAACGTTCCAACTTGTCCGACGGGGAACAGGCGATTTCCTCCTCTTGTCGGATATCTAGAACGGCAGAGCAGTAAGGACGCAGGCAATGCGCCAGACCCTATTCATCGCCCTTTTGGGCGCCACGGCTCTATCGGGCTGTGTCAAAGATGGCGAAGCCGAAGTGGCGCGCGCCATGCAAGATGTGAACGTCATTGACGAAACCAACCTCAACGACGTGATGCTGACCGTCGGCGACCCGAACGAGGCCGTCGCATATTTCCAACGCGCCAATGCCAATGACCCTGGTCGGATCGATTTCCTGCGCGGTTTGGCAAAGTCACTGGTCCGTGCAGGCCGTCCAGAGGATGCTGTGACCGCTTGGAAAGCTGTGATCGAACATGCAGAGGTCACATCAGAAGATAAGGTCGGGTATGCCGATGCGTTGATCCGTGCGGATCAATGGTCCGAGGCGGAGAAGGTTCTAGATGCGATCCCGCCGACCTATGAGACGTTTGAGCGGTATCGGCTCGAGGCCATGGTTGCGGACAGCAATCAAGAATGGGACCGCGCCGATAGTTTCTATGAAACCGCCGTGGGCCTGACGACCCGTCCCGCGGGCGCGTTGAACAACTGGGGCTTTTCCAAGCTGACCCGTGGCGATTATGCTGGCGCGGAACGTTTGTTTGCAGATGCGCTGCGTCATGACCCGACGATGTTCACCGCGAAAAATAACCTCGTTCTGGCTCGTGGTGCGCAGCGGAACTATGATCTGCCTGTCATCCAGATGTCGCAGACAGAGCGTGCGCAGCTCTTGCACACCCTTGCCCTGTCGGCTGTTCGTCAGGGTGACGTGACGATGGCCAAGGGCCTGTTGCGCGAAGCGATTGATACCCACCCCCAACACTTCGAAGCGGCTGTTCGGGCGCTTCGGGCGCTAGAAGATAATGTAGTGAACTGATGATCCTAACCGCTTCTCAGGCGCTGTGGCTTTTGCCGCCCGTTTTGCCGATCTGCCTCTATGTCGCGTGGAATGACATGCGGGCTATGAAGATCCCCAACTGGTCCGTGATCGCTTTGGTTGGTGTGTTTGCTGTGTTCGGCCTCATTGCCTTTGGCGTCCAAGACTGGGCGTGGCGCTGGTCGCACCTCGCGGTGATGTTGGTCATTGGCATTGTCGCGAATGCAGCGGGCGCGATGGGGGCAGGGGACGCAAAGTTCATCGCCGCCGCCGCACCGTTCGTGGCCTTTGGCGACGCGGTGATGGTTATGTATATTCTGGCGGGCTGCACGCTTGCTGGGTTTGTCGTGCACCGTATCGCCCGTCACAGCCCCATTCGCCGCATGGTGCCTGATTGGGAAAGCTGGACGACAGGCAAACGGTTCCCGATGGGATTGCCGCTTGGGACCACGCTGATTTGCTACCTCGCGTGGCCCATCGTTTTCGGCTGATCAGCCCTTTTCGAACAGCACATAGAGTGGTGTGCGGCGCACTTCGGTGAGGGTTTCGTCCGCGCCTGCCTCAGTGATTTCCGTCAGGATCAATTCACGGGCCTCGACCGACAGAGGGCAGAGCGGCACGATCAGATACTGGGCATCGGCAAACCCACTTAGCCCGCCATAATACCAAGGCGCACCGCCGGTGAGCGGTTCGAACCCTCCGTAGAGCCAGAACGAATTCAACAAGTCGGCAGCGAACAGTTTTGCCCCCTGATATCCTGCTTCGGTCAAATCAGCCGATATATCGGTGAAGTATGCCGTGATCCCACTGTCGAGCGCACAATTCCCGAAGGTTTCCCCTTTGAATGAAGCGGGTTCGTCACGGCCCGATTGTTCCTGCCATGTCGCGTAGGGCTGGCCATCGGTATCCAAAGCAACGGTCGCATCAACGCGGATCGCACGGGCGGTCAGGGTATAGAGGTCCGCGTTGTCAGAGGTGCCCGAGATTAGAGGTGTAAAGCGTTCAACATCCGCGTTGAAATGCCGAAACGGGCTATAGGCGAGGTTCAGGAAGGATGGCGTTGCGAATGCAATCGACATGAGCGCAATGCCTGTGATCGTGGCGCGTTCGTCGCCTTGGTCGGGACGATGGGCGAGGAGGATGAACGCCATCAGCAACAGCCACTGCGGATCGTTGCCGAAATTCTGATAGGTCACGTAAATGAACCCAGGGATCAGCAAGAGGAGTCCCATTCCAGCGGCGTTCGCCCCAGCACGGCGAAGGAAAATCACGCCAGCAATCGCGGCGATGGTTCCCCCTTCGTAGGCGGGCGCGGCAAGGATCGAGTCCAGTGGCAAACCCGGCGCGGCACGATTGGCGGAACCGGCCACGGTCTGCAAATCCGCAACGTAGGCCAGCCAGAACCCGATCCCCATCCAAGCGGTGAGGATCGCGACGACACCCAACCCTGTCAGGATCGCGATGCCAAAGGCCCGCAGTTGACCCGTCATCAACAGGGCTATGACGATCACAGGGGCGAAGGCGACGAAGTAGGTCACTTTGATCATCGCCATCACGCTGAGCATCAAGCCGATGATAATCCCGTCAAACAGGCTGTTGCGGGCGTATTGCGGCACAAAGAGCGCGGCAGGGATCGCGACATAGGCCGCCGCCCATGCCCAACGATTGTAATGCATAGAGATCGAGACGCCGCTCTCTGCCTCGCCATGGACGAGGGCGAGGATCAACACCATTACGACAAAACCATAAGGTGCCGCGAGAAGTCGCGGGAAACGCGAGATTGCGACCCAGAAGGTGGGCAACACGAACGCCAAGGCCATGAGGACTTGCGCCCAAAGGACAGACACCCCGATGCCGAACCCGTTTGCCTTGAACAGGGCGATGGGCGCAAAGGCCAAGGCGCCGATGGGGGTCATGAAATCGATATGGGGCAATTGCCCAGCGGCCATGCGCGACACGATCTCCACCATATGGAGCGTGTCACCTTCGTGCTTGCTGAGGTAAAACCCGCCCTTTGCGATGGCCATGCCACCCAAAGCGAGGATCGCTGCCATCAATACGATAAAGACCGAAGTCCGGTTTGCCTGTCTCATGCCCATCTCTTTCAATGGTTTGTCCATTTTTTGGCCACAATACCCCGTCATGTATTTCTCACAAGGATTACAAGCGCCAGTTGACTGGATCAGGCAGCGCGGCCCATACGACACAGGCACGACGATGAATATGCAAGTGAACGCTGTCATGGCACCACCCGCCCCCAAGTCATTGGAAGGGATGCAACTGCCTATTGTCATGATGCGCGACATCATGATCAAGTCGATGTTCCGCACAAATATGACCATCGTCTCTGACATTGCGCGGGTCATTTGTTTGCCGATCCCTGTGACGCAGGAACTGATCGAAATTGCTCGTTCTCAACGGCTTATCGAAACCCTCGGGATGCTGAGCCCCAATTCAGCGGGCGAGTTGAGCTACCAATTGACCGACGCGGGCAAGGCGCGGGCGCTAGAGGCGCTGACCCAATCGGAATACTACGGTGCGATGCCCGTTCCGATGGCCGTTTACGCTGAACAGGTGAAGCGCCAGTCGATCCGTAACCTGCAAATGACCCGTGATCGTCTGACTTCGGCGATGGGGCATCTGATCCTACCGCCGAAGCTGATCGGCGAATTGGGGCCTGCGATTTCTGCGGGCCGTTCGATTCTCATGTATGGCCCTCCGGGGAACGGTAAGTCGTCGATCTCGAACGGTATCAGGGACGCGCTGGGCGATAAAATCTACGTACCGCGTGCGATTGAATACGCGGGGCAGGTGATCACCGTTTATGACCCCATCGTGCATTCCGCAGCCGAAGAGGATTTGGACGATCCGAACGCCATCCGCCGCACGTCGGGTAAATTCGACTCGCGGTATGTCAAATGTGAACGCCCCACGGTTATCACGGGCGGTGAACTGTCGCTCGACATGCTGAACCTCGTTTATAACCCAGTGGCGCGGACCTATCAGGCGCCGCTTCAGCTCAAGGCGACGGGTGGCGTGTTTATCGTCGACGACCTTGGCCGTCAGGAAGACCCACCGCAAAAGCTGGTAAACCGTTGGATCGTTCCGCTTGAGGAAAACCGCGATATTCTGGCGCTGCAATCGGGTGAGAAGTTCGAGGTGCCGTTCGATACGCTCGTGATTTTTTCGACCAACTTCCACCCGAACGAAATCTTTGACCAAGCGGCGCTGCGGCGGATTTTCTACAAGATTAAGATCGACGGGCCGAACAAACAGGACTTCCTCAAAATCTTTGCCATGATCGCAAAGAAAAAGGGGATGCCGCTGGATGAGGCGTCATTGGTTCATCTGTTGAAAAACAAATACCCGACGATCGAGAATACCTATGCGAACTACCAACCTGGATTCTTGATCGACCAGATTATTTCGATCTGCGAATTCGAAGGCCTGCACTATCACATGACCCCTGAACTGGTTGACCGCGCATGGGCCAACCTGTTCGTAAAGGACGAAGTGATCGTGAAATAAGGGGCGTTACGCCCCTTCAAAATCGCAAATCGTGTGCACGTTGAGGCCCATATCGGTCAGCACCTTGCGCCCGCCAAGTTCGGGAAGGTCGACAACAAAGGCGCAAGACACGACCTGCGCGCCGAGCTGTTCGACCAGCTTGATCCCCGCAACGGCGGTGCCACCCGTGGCCAGCAGGTCATCCACAATCAGCACGCGTTCGCCTGCTTCGAGTGCGTCCTCATGGATCTCAACCGTCGCTTCGCCGTATTCGAGTTTGTAATCTTGCGAGAGCGTTTTACCCGGCAGCTTGCCCTTTTTCCGCACGGGCACGAACCCAACGCCAAGCTGGTGCGCGACCGCACCGCCGAGGATAAACCCACGCGCCTCAAGCCCGATCACCTTATCGATCTTCTGGCCGACATAGGGCTCTAATAGCTGATCAATCGCCAACCGCAGACCACGCGGATCGCTAAACAGCGTCGTCACATCACGGAACATAATGCCCTCGTGCGGGAAGTCGGGAATGGTGCGGATGTAATCCTTGACGGTTTTCATATCGGCCTCTGACTGATTGCGCCTTTGGGTATCAACTCAACACGCGGGCCGCAATCGTCCGTAGCCTCTCGACCATCATCGGATCGCGTTTCTCTGGGGCGGTCATGATCGCGAACTCTAGCGCGGTATCGCATCCGCAAGGGCAGGATGCGCGGTCGGGGCCGAGTTGGGCGGTCAGGCCAGCCACCGTTTCGCGGGCCTTGGCCGAATTGCCGTGCAGCGTGCGGATGATGTCCGAAATTTCGACCGCGCCGTGGTCAGGGTGCCAGCTATCGTAATCGGTGATCATCGCGATGGAGGCGTAGCAAAGCTCTGCTTCGCGGGCGAGCTTGGCTTCGGGCATGTTGGTCATGCCGATCACATCGCAGCCCCATTGGCGGTAGAGGTGGCTTTCGGCCATCGTTGAGAACTGCGGGCCCTCCATCGCGAGGTAGGTGCCGCCACGGTGAACGGTCGTGCCTGTCGCACGGGCGGCAGCTTCGGCGGCGTCCATGAGGCGGGAACAAGTCGGGTGCGCGACGCTGACGTGCGCGACGAGGCCCGGACCGAAAAAGGTTTTCTCGCGGGCAAAGGTGCGGTCGATGAACTGATCGACGATCACGAAATCACCGGGGGCCATGTCTTCGCGGAAGGACCCGCAGGCGGAAACGCTAAAGACATCGGTCACGCCGAGCATTTTCAGCGCAGCGACATTGGCGCGGTAGTTCACGGTCGATGGGGTCTGAACGTGACCGCGTCCGTGGCGTGGCACGAACACCATCTCGATCCCATCGAGCGTGCCTGTCAGCAGGTCATCCGACGGCATCCCCCATGGCGTTTCCACCGTCACCCATTCGCGGTTTTCCAATCCGTCGATGTCGTAAACGCCCGATCCCCCGATGATCCCGATTTTTGTCTGCATGACCCACCTTTTTACAATCTATGGTTGTTATGCTGCCCCGCAGTGAGGCGTTCCGCAAGCCCAAAGCCAGTGCCGCCATCGCAACACATGGGCACCGAACGCGCGAGCGGGTTCACTTTCAGGCGCTAACAGGTTAGGGCGGCGGCAAGCGAACAGGAATAGGAAAACCAAAATGCCCCGTGCAAGACTGGCGGCTGTGGCCGGAAAACTCGCGATTGCCGATAAGGGCGATCTGACCCCGAACCAGCTCAAGACCGAGGTGTTGTCGGGCCTGACCGTTGCTTTGGCACTGGTGCCCGAAGCGGTCGCCTTTGCCTTTGTCGCAGGGGTTCACCCGTTGGTTGGCCTTTATGCGGCGTTTATCATTGGTTTGGTAACGGCGCTGATCGGTGGCCGTCCGGGTATGATTTCGGGCGCAACGGGTGCGTTGGCCGTTGTGATGGTCGCACTGGTGGCTGAGCACGGCGTTGAATACCTCTTTGCCACTGTTGTTCTAATGGGGATCATCCAGCTGATTGTTGGCGTAATGCATTGGGGCAAGTTCATCCGCCTCGTTCCGCACCCTGTTATGTTGGGCTTTGTGAACGGTCTGGCAATTGTGATTTTCCTTGCGCAGATGAGCCAATTTCAGGTTCCGGGTAGTGCTGAGGCCGCAGGTCACGGTATGTCGGGTGGTGAATGGCTATCGGGCATTCAGCTTTATATGATGCTGGGCCTTGTGGCTCTGACGATGGCGATCATCTGGGGTATTCCTAAGGTGACGAACATCATTCCCGCTCCACTGGCTGGTATCGGTATCACCGCGATCATCGTGATTGCCTTTGGCATCGATGTGCCGCGCGTTGGTGACATGGCAGAGATCAAGGGCGGTCTGCCGATGTTCCATTTCCCGCAGGTGCCGATGACCTTTGAGACGCTCAAAATCATCCTGCCGTATTCGGTCATTCTGGCCGCGATTGGTCTGATCGAGAGCCTCCTGACGCTGAACCTTGTTGGTGAACTCACTGGCAAACGTGGTGGCGCATCGCAGGAGTGTATCGCGCAGGGCACCGCGAACTTTATCGCTGGTTTCTTTGGTACGATGGGCGGTTGCGCGATGATCGGTCAGTCGATGATCAACGTGAAATCTGGTGGCCGCACCCGCGTGGCGGCAATCACTGCGGCGCTGTTCCTTCTGGCGTTTATCGTTGTGGCCTCTCCGCTCATTGAGCAAATCCCGCTGGCGGCGCTGGTTGGTGTGATGTTCATGGTGGTGATCGGCACCTTTGCGTGGAACTCGTTTAAAATCCTGTTCCGCGTGCCGCTGACCGATGCCTTTGTGATCGTACTCGTGACGGTTGTGACGGTTTGGACCGACCTCGCGACGGCCGTTGTGGTTGGTGTGATCGTGTCGGCACTGGCCTATGCATGGAACAACGCACGCCGTATCCACGCGAAAACCTACACCACGCCCGAAGGGGCGAAGGTCTATCAGGTTCAGGGCCCGCTTTTCTTTGGCTCGACCGATGGCTTTATCGAGTTGTTCGATTTTGCTGGCGACCCGAGCCTCGTGATTGTGGACTTCAACGACAGCCGCGTGGCGGACCAATCCGCGCTGCAGGCGATTGAAACCGTTGCTGCGAAATACGAGCAGGCGGGTAAGAAAATCCAACTGCGTCACCTGAGCCGCGATTGCCACAAGCTTTTGACCAAAGCGGGGCACTTGATGGTCGATAGCGACGATGACCCAGATTACGAGATTGCCGTGGACTATGGCGTCCGCACGGGCATCTTGGGTGGACATTGATTTAGGGGCCTTCGGGCCCCTTTTCATTTCTCAGCGCTGAAGAGTGGATGTATCGTGGCCCGATGAGGGGGCACTACGATGATTACTGACGTTGAGGATTTCTTTACCAAAGGCTGCGGTCGCTGTGCCCGCTTTGAGACGCCAGATTGTTCGACCCAAATTTGGGGCGACGGAGTGCGGCAGTTGCGCGAGATATGTTTAAACGCAGGGCTGACGGAAACGGTGAAATGGGGTCATGCTTGTTACACGCACGCGGGCCGCAACATCGTGATTATCGGGGCCTTTCGCGACAATTTCCGTCTGAACTTTTTCAACGCGGGTCTTTTGAGGGACCCTGAGGGTGTTCTCGAAAAACAGGGTGCTGAGACAAAGACACCCGACATGTTGCGATTTACTGCGGCTGATCAGGTGGCGGCCAAAGCTGCAATCGCAGCGGCCTATATTGCAGAGGCGATGGGCTACGCAGAGGCGGGCATAAAGGAAAAGAAAACAACGACAGAGTTGGAGCTGCCAGAAGAATTGGCCAATGCTCTCGACGCTGATCCCGAAATGGCCGAAGCCTTTGCCGCACTGACACCGGGACGTCGGCGCAGCTACGTGATGAACCTCAATGCCGCCAAACAAACGGCGACCCGCATCAATCGGATCGCCAAGTTTAGCGAGGGTATTCTTGCGGGTAAGGGTCTGAACGAACGTTAGGCGATTAGGCCTTATCGTCGGGCCGCGTGAGCGAGAAGACCTCTTTGACGATCGCATAATCGCGGTAGCCAAGGCGGGCGAGCGGCTGGAAACGGGTCACATCGAACACACCATCGACAAGGCAGTCATCGCGCATGTGAACGCCGACGACTTCGCCAAAGATGGCCGTGCTTTCGTCCCCTTCGAGCTTTACGATCTGGGTGAGGCGACATTCGAGCGAAGCAGGCGCATTGGCGACACGTGCGCAAGCGATCTGGTCACACTCGGCTTTATCAATTCCAGCGAATTCGAACTCATCGACATCGGCCGCATGGCTGCCCGAGGTCGCATTCATCGCGTCGCGCATCGCGTATTCAACGATGTTCACACAGAAGACACCTGTTTCGCGGATATTGGCGAGGCTGTCTTTGCCATCGCGGTCAACCTTTGTGCCGCTGGAGGAGAACATGACTTGGGGCGGCGTGTAGGCGACGGCGTTAAAGAACGAATAGGGGGCCAAATTGTCGACGCCATCCGCGCCACGGCTCGAAATCCAGCCAATCGGACGGGGAGAGACAATCGCGTTGAACGGATTATGCGGCAGGCCGTGGCCATCGGCCGGACGATAGAACATAGTAAAAGGACCCTTATCTGGTTTGCGGCAGAGGTAGCGTCATGCTAGGGCGGCTTCCAGACTTTATGCGGAAAAAAGCTCGGAATGATCCAACTGACTTTGGAAACAGCGCAGGATTGGTGGGAAGTTGAGGCACTTTATGACCTCTGCTTTGCCCCAGGTAGGACGGCACTCTCGTCGTATCGGCTTCGCGATGGTGTTGATCCGATTGCGCAGCTTTGTTTCACCGCACGGGATCAGGACGGAATTCTCGCGGGTGTGATCCGCAACTGGCCTGTCTATGTGGGTGATCGGTTGGCGATCCTCCTCGGCCCTGTGGCCGTTCACCCGACCCGTCAAGGCGAAGGTGTCGGTGGCGCGCTGATGCGTAAGACCCTGAACCGCGCCTTTGACCTAGGCTGGTCGCGGGTCATGCTGGTGGGCGATTATCCCTATTACAAAAGGTTCGGTTTCTTCCATCTCGAGGGCGTCGAGATGCCGCCGCCCACGAACCCTGACCGCGTTCTGGGCTATAACCTTTGTCCGTCGGCATGGACGGGTGTTACGGGCAAAGTTCTGCCCGCCCCTGATTGTAATCCCGGTGGTCGTCCCCATTTTAGAGGACATGATCACGAAAAGCCCGCCTCGACTGATTAACCCGACCAACCCTCTTGATGCTGCTGGGCGTGAGAGGGTGCGGGCCTTAGCGCAGCGTCAGGCATCTGCAAACGGTATGTTGATGCAGGTGATCACCTATGTGGGTGGTCAGGTCGAGGACGGCATGAAAATGCTGCCCGCCGCGTTCCGAACCAAAATCGAAGGGGCCGCGCGCACTGCATTAGAGCGCAGTTTCCATTTGGCCAAAGTATCGCGGCAAGGTCCGTTAGAGCGGGCCGTTGCAGGCGACCGTATGCACAAGGTAATCGGCGCGATTTCAGGCGCATTGGGTGGTGTTGGTGGCGTACCGACCGCGATTGCAGAGATACCTGTTGCGACGACGATTATCTTTCGGGCTGTGCAGGGCGTGGCGCAAACCTATGGCGAAGATATCGACAGCGACGAAACCCGTGCAGAGTGTTTGCGGGTGTTCAGCGCGGGTGGTCCTGATGCCGATGACGACGGGATTGATACGAGTTTCATCGGGGCGCGCGTGGCCCTGACAGGACCTGCAATCCATTCCTTGATCGCGAAGGTAGCCCCAAAATTCGCTGCTGTCCTAGCGCAAAAGTTCGCCACGCAAGCAGTGCCTGTTTTGGGGGCAGCAGCAGGGGCAGGAACCAATTTGGCCTTTGTGAACTACTACACCGAAATGGCGCATGTTCACTTTGGGCTGCGGCAGTTGGCGCGGGAATTCGACCCCGATCAAGTGATCGAGGCCTTTCATGCGGAAACAGTTAAGGGGCGTTCTGTCGCGAAACGCTGATCAGCTCTGCTCGGACAGCCATTCGCCGATCGCCTCGCGGACCGATTGTTCCCCACGGGCGCGGGAATCGGCGATGACGCCGCGTGCTTCGTTCAAGTTCACACGGCGCAGCAGATGTTTCACGGGACCGATCGAGGCTGGTCGCATCGAGAGGGTGCGTAGACCAATCGCGGCAAGGCAGACCGCTTCGATCGGGCGGCCAGCATCTTCACCACAAAACGACACGGGTTTTCCTGCTTTGGCACAGCGTTCTACGACCAATTCGAGGAACGACAGGAAGCTGACGTTTAACGTGTCATAGCGACGGCGGACGCGTTCGTTTTCACGGTCGGCGGCAAAGAAGAACTGCTTGAGGTCGTTCCCGCCAATCGACAAGAAATCCACCTCTTCAAAGAAAGCGTCAGGCGCAAAGGCAAGGCTGGGGGTTTCCAGCATCGCGCCCACTTCGATCTTGGACGGCAGCGGGTGGCCTAGGATGCGTTCGCGGTCCAAGGCTTTGTTCATCTCGGCTTTCGCGTCGCGGAATTCCTGTAGCTGCGCCACAAAGGGGAACATAATGGTCAGCGGACGCCCGTGTGCAGCGCGGATCAGCGCCTGTAGCTGCATCCGCAAGACACCCGGTTTGTCGAGGCCCACGCGGATCGCACGCCAGCCCATCGCAGGGTTCGGTTCGTCCTGCGCCTGCATGTAAGGCAGAACCTTGTCCGACCCGATGTCGAGCGTGCGGAACGCAACGCGTTTGTTGTTCGCCGCATCTATGACGCGAGAATAGAGCGCCGAAAGCTCGGCACGTTTTGGCATCTGATTACGGATCAGGAACTGCAGCTCTGTGCGGAACAGCCCCACGCCTTCGGCACCCGAAGACGGCAGCGACGGTAGGTCCGCCATAAGACCCGCGTTCATATGCAAGTTCACGGTCGTACCGCAAAGTGCAGTCGCGGGTAGGTCGCGGATCGAAGCGTAGCGTTCTTGGGCCAAGGCTTGCATCGCGATTTTATCGCGGAAAGCGTTGTGCACGTTTTCATCCGGCCGCAGGTGTACGATCCCCTGATCGCCATCAACGAGGATCGGATCGCCGTTGAGCGCCTCAGCGGTGATGTTCTTTGCGTGAATGACAAGCGGGATCGCCCATGCGCGGGCCACAATGGCCGCGTGCGACCCGACAGAGCCTTCTTCCAGAACAATGCCGCGCAGCCCCTTGCCATATTCCAGCAATTCACCTGGCCCGATGTTGCGCGCTACGAGAACGGCGTTCTCTGGCATCGCGGCGCCGGTCTCTTTGCCTTGGCCTGTCAGGATGCGGAGCAGGCGGTTCGACAGATCGTCGAGGTCATGTAGACGGTCGCGCAGGTAAGCGTCGCCCGCGCTATTCATCCGACTGCGGGCAAGGGATTGTTCTTTTTCGACGGCAGCTTCGGCAGATAGGCCGCTCTGCACGTCTTCTTCCATGCGGCGCATCCAGCTGCGGGAGTTCGCAAACATGCGATAGGCTTCGAGCACCTGAACCTGTTCAGTGTTCACAGTCGTTGTCGTGTTCAGCATGTCATCGACAGAAACACGCAGCGTATCAACGGCTTCGCGCAGGCGTGCCAGTTCGCTGTCGGGGTCATCGGCGACAGGGTTCGTCACAACAACGCGCGGTTCATGCAGATAGACGTGGCCGTCGGTTGCGCCTTCTTGGCCCGTGGTGCCACGGAACAGAACGGGTTGCTGGTGGCGGGCGGTCATGGCCGATCCTTCGCCTACGAAGGCACCCAGCTCTGCCATTTCGGCGAGCACCATTGCGACAACTTCGAGCGCGTAGACCTCGTCTGCGGAAAATTCGCGGGCTTCTTTGGACTGAACGACCAG
Organism: Aestuarium sp.; assembly: GCF_023253315.1. NCBI lineage: Bacteria > Pseudomonadati > Pseudomonadota > Alphaproteobacteria > Rhodobacterales > Paracoccaceae > Aestuarium > Aestuarium sp. Next base: position 76,710 of record NZ_JALRGW010000005.1, on the reverse strand, counting down.
AACGCCCAAGGCACTGCCAAGTCGCTGGATCGGTACACCGCAAAAGGACGAATACCGTTCCTCGCCCGTTTCCGGCATATAGCGGAACCCTTTGGCGGCGGGGGCGTCGGCGGTGTTGATTACGCTGCGGGTGCGAGCAACGCGGCCCACCAGACCTTCGCCCAAACGCATCCGTGTTTGGTGGACAGCGGCCGCGTCCAGACCTTCGGTCGCGCAGAGTTCGAGCGTTTCAGAATCACGGAATAGGTAAATGGAGCACACCTGTGTCTGCATCGAGGATGCGATCAGGTGCACGATTTTATCCAGTCGAGCCTGCCCTGCGGCATCCTCAGCCATGGTGTCGCGCAAGCGGCCCAGCAGCTTGCGGCTGTCGCTTTCGATCCTGTGTCCCATCGGTCCATCCGTTTTTGTTACGCCCATCTATAAGCGACCTCTGTAAGGAATGGGAGTGGACAAAAGGTGTCACGGCAAACTCTTGCTATCGCAGCATTTTTTCGCAGCTGCAGCATGGGGTATTTGCACAAGAAAAAGGCCGCCAGTGGAAACCCACGGCGGCCCTTCGTGAGGATTTAGGCTGGTTTAGCCTTTGTCGAGCTCGAACGCATCGTGGAGCGCTTGAACAGCGAGTTCCATGTATTTGCGGTCGATCAGGACGGAGATTTTGATTTCCGAGGTGGCGATAACTTTGATGTTGATGCCTTCTTTGGACAGGACTTCGAACATCTTAGCAGCCACGCCAGCGTGGGACCGCATGCCGATGCCAACAACCGAAACCTTTGCAACTTCGGTGTCTGCCTCGAGACGGTCAAAGTTGATCAGGCCTTTTTCTTTGGCATCGTTCAGCGCCTTTTCTGCACGCATCTTTTGTTCGATGGGGCAGGAGAAGGTCATGTCTGTTACGCCGCCAGCATGGCCCTGATAGTTCTGTTCAGAGATGTTCTGAACGATCATATCGACGTTCACGCCTGCTTCGGACAGCGGCCCAAAGATTGCGGCAGCGATACCCGGTTTGTCCTCGATGGTAACGAGGGTCATTTTCGCTTCTTCGCGGGAATAGGCGACACCGGAAACGACGTTGGATTCCATGATTTGCTCCTCTGCGCAGACCAGCGTGCCTGCGTCATCTGACGGTTCTTCGAACGAGCTAAGTACGCGCAGCTTTACATTGTAGCGCATGGCCAATTCGACCGAACGGGTTTGCAGAACCTTCGCACCAAGCGAGGCCAGTTCCAGCATTTCTTCAAAAGCGATTTTGTCGAGCTTACGTGCCTTCGACGTGATGCGCGGGTCGGTGGTGTAGACCCCGTCAACGTCGGTGTAGATGTCACAACGTTCAGCTTCGAATGCAGCCGCGAAAGCAACAGCGGTGGTGTCAGAACCACCACGGCCAAGGGTGGTGATGCGGCCTTCGGGCGAGATGCCTTGGAAGCCGGCGACCACGGCAACCTTCATGCCTTCGTCGAACTTTTTATTGATGTTCTCGTTCGGGATCTCTTCGATCCGCGCAGCACCGTGCGCGCTGGTGGTTTTGACCGGAACCTGCCAGCCCTGCCAGCTGCGCGCTGGAATGCCCATTTCCTGAAGGCGCAGCGCCATCAGACCCGCGGTGACGTTCTCACCAGAGGAGACAATCGCATCGTATTCACGCGCGTCGTAGAGCGGCGAGGTTTCATTCACCCAGCCGACCAGTTCGTTTGTCTTACCCGACATTGCCGAAACGATGACGATTACGTCATAGCCTTTGGCAACCTCAAGAGAGACACGTTTAGCGGCGCGGGCGATGCGGTCGAGGTTGGCGACCGAAGTCCCACCGAATTTCATGACAAGCGTCGGCATGGCTGTCCCTTGCAAAATATCGCGATCCCCTTAGCTGGCATTGCGATAAAGGGCAATTGTCCAAACGTAAGGATGCGTCATTTTTGTAACAAAAGACGGCGGTAAATTGGGCTAGTTCGTCTGTTTGCGCGGGGTGAAAGGGAGGGGCGCAACGGGAATGCCCTCTTCGAGGAGTTTGATCGCCTCTTCGGGCTTCGTTTCGCCGTAGATATTGCGCTTTGGCGCGTCGCCCTCGTGCATTTTGCGGGCTTCAGACGCAAAGCTCATCCCGACGTAGTCAGAGTTCTCTTCGACCTCTTTGCGCAGTTTCGCAATCGCCTCTTCTTCGGGGGAGGCGGTCGTGGTCAGCGGACGGTCGTGATCTGTCCGAACTGACGGCGCCATGAGGGATTTGGTCACTTTCGATGATCCGCAGTGCGTGCAGGCAACCAGTCCGGAGGCATGAAGCGTGTCAAACGCCTCTCCGGATTTGAACCAGCTTTCAAAGCTGTGGCCTTGGTCGCACTTCAGTGCGTAGCGGATCATGATGAACCCTCAGTTTCGCAACGATGAGACAGAATTAGCGCGTCTTGATCGTCTGGAAAAGGGGCGCGCGTCAGAAGGTGCCGTAACCGCGTTCGTCGTTGTCGGCGTCAATGACCACGAATGGCGCAGGTTTGTTCGGCGCATTTGCGGTTTCCACTTCTGCCACGGGCGTTGATTCGGATTCTTCGGCGTTGTGGTTTTTCTCAGGAACATATGCGGGTTTAGGGGCTTGTGTTTCCTCAACCTCAACAGGGGTCACGTCGATGGGTTCGATGTGGTCCTCTTTGTCCAGTTTGAACTTGCTGAGTTCTTCCAGAAGCGCCTCGTTGGTCATGGTCAACTGCGTCGCGGTCGATGCGAACGCATCGGCCTGCTGGCTCGTAACGCGTGTGATCCGTGCAATATCGAGGATCGCGTCGTTAATCAGATCAACGCCGCGCGACTGTTCGGCGCTTGCGGCGGAAATCGTGGTTACCAGATCGGACACATGCGCAATGTTTTCCGCGATTTGGTCAAAGGACGCGCGGGTTTCCTCCGAAATAGCAACGCCTTCGCGCACGCGCTCAGAGCTGCCTTCAATCAATTCGCTGGTCTCGCGTGCGGCCTTGGCGGAACGACCTGCGAGGTTGCGCACCTCTTGGGCGACGACAGCAAAACCACGGCCATGCTGACCTGCGCGGGCAGCCTCAACTGCCGCGTTGAGCGCGAGCAGGTTCGTTTGAAACGCGATTTCGTCGATAACTTTGATGATCTTCGCGATGTCTTGGCTCGACGCGTTAATTGCATCCATCGCATCGACCATCCGCGACACCTTGAGCGTGCCCTGTTCAACAACAGCCGAGGTGCTTTCTACGAGTTCCTCAGCCGCTTTGGCCGACTCCGCGTTGGTTTTCACTTGGCTTGCGGTCTGTTCGACCGAGCTGGACAGCTCTTCGACCGCGGAGGATTGGATGTCTGCGTTGTTGGCAAGGGACTGCGCGGCCGTTTCGAGGTCACGCGCAGATAAGGTCAGTTCATCCATACCGTTGCGGAACTTCTTCATCGTATCAGCGATGAACTTGATCAATCGGTCGAACCCGCTGGCCGCCTCGCCCATTTCGTCATCCCGTTCGACGACCATCATACGTTTGGTTAGATCGCGTTCGTCTGCCATACGGCTCATTCGTCGTGATACCCAAATGATCGGGCGCACGGTCGCGCGACCCATCATCCCACTGATGATGCCGACCACGATAATGATGCCGACGACGAGTGCTGCAATGATGTTCGTCAGAGAGGTCGCGTCAGCCAAAATCATGTCGTGGTTTACGGTGATCACGAGGCCGTAGGAGGTATCACCGATCTCAACCGGGCCGTATGACGACATGAGCGACACGCCTTCGGCGCTATCGAATACCATCTGGCCTGTTTCACCATTTATAGCGTTGGCAATGTTGGGAGAATTGCGCGACAGGCGCAGGTGATGACCTTGGCGTAGACCAGAGGGAAGAAGGCCAGACAGGATCACGGCGTTGCCGTCTGGGTTCACAAGAACGATCTGTGCGTCAACGCTCAGGCCGTTTTTCTGGCGCATGGCCTTTTGGATTGGTGTCTCTGGAACAGCAAAAATAAGCGCGCCGAGTGTGTTCCCAAAATCATCAACGACAGGTGCGCCCATGAACGCGTTCACAGCGCCGCCCGACAAATTGTAGATGCCGAATTCCGAAGTCAGGATCGGTGTGCCTTCGCAAAAGACACCATTGCTGGTGTTGTGCGTGGTTGTGAGGTCCATCGAAAGAAGGTCCCGCGCCATCGCTGCGACATCCGTATTTGCGATTTTTGGGTCAGAGATGTTGAGCGCAAAATCGTCGCGTTTCGCAAAGCTATAAACGATGTTCCCATCAGGATCGACCAACAGGACGTCGTCGATCGTCAATTCGGATGCGATCACGTTGAACCAGCGATGAAGGTTCGAATGGAGCGTTGTGTAGTGGCTACCGTCACCTGCGTTCAGCAGTTTTGACCGATCATTCATCAAAATGTTCGGGTTGTTTGTCGTGTAGATGTCGCGGATCATCGTCAGGTTCGCTTCTACGCCGTCATTTGCAGATAGCGCCCGCGAGAAACCACGAAGGGCTGAGGCGATAGAGATGTCATCAGCAAGAAGGTGCAGCACACCGCGATAGCTGTCCATCTGAGCCATAATCGCGTCAGAAATGACCTCCTGGCTGGCTGTCAGGTTCTCAATCGCGGCTTTTTCCATCGTCGCGTTCATGCGGTTCGTTGCCAGAATGCCAACGAAGCTCGCAGAGACTGCACTGAAAAATACGAACGCGAGTGGAAGTTTCCACGAAAGAGACAGTTTCATACCGACCGGCCTATTAACTCATCGACCGATTACACGGCCTTCCACTGTGGGTTACGGCCCAAGGGAAAAAGGTTTTAGGAAAAAATGCCGTTCGAACCTGCGACATCGCGACAAACGGAAAACGACCACGCTCTGGCGTATCTTATTCGAATGTCGGGGGGATGGTGCTGCAGGGGAGGATTGAACTCCCGACCTCTCCCTTACCAAGGGAGTGCTCTACCACTGAGCTACTGCAGCGTCTTTTCGGTGCGGGGGAATTAGCTGCAAAAGATTCCATACGCAACCCCTCTCTGGACGGTTTTTTTATCAGCGGGTATCAGAAGGGTCATGAGTGAGAAAACAGGCAATAAAATTGGTGATCCTAAGGTGCAAACCCGTGAGGATCGGTTAAAAGCTGCGTTGAAAGCTAATATGGCGAAGCGCAAGGCACAGGCACGTGCGCGCGCGACCGCAACAGATATTTCTGAGGAAGAGTAGGGGCATTATGGATTCGATTCTGGTTACGGGCGGTAAACCGCTGCGCGGTGAAATCGCGATTGCGGGCGCAAAGAACGCCGCGCTGACGCTGATGCCCGCGACTTTGCTCAGTGACGAACCCCTTACGCTGACCAACACGCCGCGCCTGTCTGACATCAAAACGATGACCGCTCTGCTGCAGTCGTTGGGCGCTGAAGTCTCTGCTCTGGCGGATGGTAAGGTCATGGCGATGTCGTCGCATGGTCTGAACTCGACCCGCGCGGATTATGAAATCGTTCGTAAAATGCGGGCGTCAAACCTTGTTCTTGGGCCGCTCTTGGCGCGTGAAGGCCATGCGATTGTCTCGCTTCCGGGTGGTTGCGCGATTGGGGCGCGTCCGATGGATATTCATATTGCCGCGTTCGAGGCGATGGGCGCGACCATTGATCTAAAAGACGGCTATCTGCATGCAACAACCCAAGGCGGGTTGAAAGGCGGCGTTGTGAAACTGCGCTTTGCCTCTGTCGGTGCGACCGAAAACGTTCTCATGGCTGCGACCTTGGCCAAAGGCACGACAATCATCGAAAACGCAGCGCGTGAGCCAGAGATTGTCGACCTTGCGACCTGTCTGCGGGCAATGGGCGCTCAGATCGAAGGCGACGGCACCAGCCGTATCGAAATTCAAGGCGTCGATCGCCTGCACGGTGCAACCCATCCTGTTGTCACCGATCGTATTGAGCTCGGCACCTATATGCTCGCCCCTGTGATTGCGGGTGGTGAGGTCGAATGTCTGGGCGGGAAACTGTCGCTCGTCGAATCGTTCGTTGAAAAACTGACCGAGGCGGGAATCACGGTTGAGGAAACAGACCGCGGCCTCAAAGTGCGCTGTGACGGTGGTCGTCCGAAAGCGGTGAATGTTACGACAGAGCCGTTCCCAGGCTTCCCGACCGACCTTCAGGCGCAGATGATGGCGATGCTTTGCTTTGCTGAGGGCACATCGGTGCTTGAAGAGAAGATTTTTGAGAACCGCTTTATGCACGCGCCCGAACTGATCCGTATGGGTGCTAAGATTGACGTTCATGGCGGCACCGCGACCGTTCATGGCGTCGATAAGATGAAGGGCGCACCTGTGATGGCAACCGACCTTCGCGCGTCGGTTTCGCTGATCCTCGCGGGTCTGGCGGCGGAAGGTGAAACGCAAGTGAACCGCGTTTACCACCTCGACCGTGGCTACGAGCACGTTGAGGAAAAACTGGGTGCCGTTGGTGCGCAGATCGAAAGGATCAAAGGCCAGTGACCCAAGATGCTCGGTTCGAAGATGGTGCCGACGCACCGCTGCGGCTAAAGGCGCTGGATGCGGACGACCTCGCTGTAGTGTCGTCACTCGTTCAGGATTCGGTGTTTCCATCATCGGAAATGGTTTGGAAATCCAAAGAGCGCCGCTTTGCCCTGCTGTTGAACCGTTTCCGTTGGGAAGATGCGGATAAGGCGCAGACCCGCAATCGTGCCTTTGAACGGGTCCAATCCGTTCTTGCGATTGAGGATGTCACCGCTGTTCGGTCCCAAGGGGTGCCGCGCGGTGATGCGGATACGGTGCTGTCGTTGTTATCCATTAGCTTTGAAGCGGGCGAAGATGGGACAGGCACTGTTGTCCTGACCCTCGCAGGCGATGGCGCAATTGCGCTGTCGGTCGAGGCGCTTGAAGTCGTCCTGCGCGATGTCACTCGTCCTTATGTTGCGCCGTCTCATAAGGCTCCGCAGCACCCTGAATAATGGCTTATGCTTAAAATGACGCGGCCCCGATGATTGAAGGGGTCGTGATGGGGCGCTATCAAGCCTCAGAAGGAGACCGCCCATGCCGCATTTTCTGGACACCACCGACGCAGGTTTCGAGCAGGACTTTGTTGCCCTGTTGGGGATGAAGCGTGAAGACAGCCCAGATGTGGATGCCGTCGTTGCGGGCATCATTGCTGATGTTCGGGCACGTGGTGACGCGGCTGTTCTGGAACTTACCGCGAAATTCGACCGCATGGAATTGACCGCTGATCAGTTGCGGTTCTCGGACGCTGAGATCGAGGCGGAATGTGCAAAGGTTTCGGACGAGGATCGCGCCGCGCTCGAACTCGCAGCGGAACGTATTCGGGCCTATCACGAACGTCAGATGCCTGCGGATGCTCTGTGGGTGGACGAGGTTGGTGCGCAGCTTGGTTGGCGTTGGACTGCGGTTGAGGCTGCTGGGCTATATGTTCCAGGTGGTCTTGCGTCCTATCCGTCGTCTGTTCTGATGAACGCGATCCCTGCCAAAGTAGCGGGCGTCGATCGTTTGGCGATTGTGGTGCCGACACCGGACGGCGTGACGAACCCGCTTGTTTTGCTGGCTGCGCGTATCGCTGGCGTGGACGAGATCTACCGTGTTGGCGGGGCACAAGCGATTGCGGCACTGGCCTATGGCACCGAAACCATCGCGCCCGTGGATAAGATCACAGGGCCGGGCAATGCCTTTGTCGCGGCGGCGAAACGTCGTGTGTTTGGCAAGGTCGGTATCGATATGATCGCTGGCCCGTCCGAAATCCTCGTGATCGCGGATAAAGACAATGATCCCGACTGGATCGCGGTTGATCTGATGTCTCAGGCGGAACACGACGAAAGCGCGCAATCGCTTTTGATTACGGATGACGCTGATTTTGGTCGCGCCGTCGCTGCCGCCGTCGAGAAACGGCTAGAGACGCTTGAACGCCGCGAAATCGCTGGCACAAGCTGGCGTGATTTTGGCGCGGTGATTGTTGTGCGTGACATGGAAGAGGCTGTGCGCCTCTCGGATCGGATCGCGCCCGAACACCTCGAGATTTGCACCGCTGATGCTGAGGCGCTGTCGGAAAAGATTCGCCACGCTGGCGCTATCTTCATCGGTTCCTTCACGCCCGAGGCCATTGGCGACTACATCGGCGGGCCAAACCACGTGCTGCCTACGGCGCGTTCGGCCCGTTTTTCGTCGGGTTTGTCGGTCATGGACTTCTTAAAACGCACCACTTTGTCACGAATGACGCCTGAGGCACTTTTGGCTATTGGCCCCGCGGCGGAACGTCTGGCACAGTCGGAAAGTCTGGAAGCGCACGGATTGTCGGTCCGCGCTCGTCTGGACCGTTTGAACAAGGGATAGGGCATCGCGGAATGTCAAAGATCATTCACATAGAGCTGGACGACAGCAATCTGCCGCCGCCCACACCCGAGGTCGAACAGGAACGCCGCGTGGCGATGTTTGATCTTCTCGAGGAAAACAGCTTTGACCTCGTTTCGCGGGACGACCGTCCTGCGCCTGAGGGGCCGTATAAGCTGTTCCTCTCGGTGCGCGAACGCCGTCTTGTGTTCGAGATTAAGACCGAAGCGAATGACCCCGCAGGTGAATTCCACCTCAGCCTTGGGCCGTTCCGTCAGGTGGTCAAAGATTACTTCCTGATCTGCGAAAGCTATTTCGATGCGGTGAAAACCGCTGCGCCGAGCCAGATTGAAACGATCGACATGGCGCGCCGTGGTATCCACAACGAAGGCGCCAATGTTCTGCAAGAACGTCTAGAGGGCAAGGCGGTCGTGGATCATGACACCGCGCGTCGCTTGTTCACCCTTATCTGCGTTCTGCATTTCGGGGGCTGATTTGGACGAGGGCGGTAAGACATATCAGCCTCTCCCGCAGTCGGTTCTGTTCTGCTGCGATCATAATTCGGTCCGGTCGCCTATGGCCGAAGGATTGATGAAGAAATTCTACGGCACGGGATGTTACGTGCAGTCCGTGGGCGTAAAGAGCGACCTCGAAATCGACGGCTTTACCATCGCCGTCTGCCAAGAGGTCGACGTTGAGCTATCCCGCCACCGTGCGCGGTCTTTTGACGAGCTAAAACAATGGGGCGATGACCTGTCGTCGTTCGACCTCGTTGTTGCGTTGTCGCCGGCGAGTCAACGTCAGGCTCTTGAAATGACGCGGTTTTTCCATCTCGACGTTGAATATTGGCCGATCCTCGATCCGACAGGGTTGGGGACCACACGGGATGAAAAGCTCGAGAGTTATCGCAAAACACGTGACCAGATAATTGCCCGCCTGCATGACAGATGGGGCCCGTCAAAGGAGTGACCATGGACGCCAAAGCCGTTCTTCAACGTTATTTTGATGCTTTCAATGCGGGCGATAAGGCCGGCATGTTGGCTGAGTTGTCGGATGACGTGGCCCACCACGTGAACGAAGGCCAAGTGCGCGTTGGCAAAGAGTTGTTTAGCGCATTTTGTGACCACATGGACCGCTGCTATCGCGAATGTCTGACAGATATCGTGATCTTCGGCTCTGCTGACGGCACCCGCGCCGCGGCTGAATTCACAGTGAACGGAGAATATCTGTCGACGGACGAAGGTCTGCCGGAAGCGGCAGGTCAGAAATACGTCCTGCCTGCCGGGTCGTTCATGTCGCTGAAAGACGGCAAAATTTGCCGCGTCACCACCTACTACAACCTCGCAGATTGGATACGTCAGGTCAGCGCATGACCCTGATCTATCAGGTTCTAGACGGGGACGCGGTCGCGGCGGCGCTGGATGATCTAGCGCGGCTTCGGATTGATGTGTTTGCCGATTGGCCTTACCTCTATGCAGGGTCGCTCGATTACGAGCGGGACTATGTCGCGACCTATCGCGATGCGCAAAACGCCATTCTGGTCGCAGCCAAGGATGGGGACCGTATCGTTGGTGTGGCAACAGGCACCCCGATGGAAGATCACGCGAGCGACTTTGCGGCGCCCTTTGCGGCGACGGGTATCCCTCTGGCCGACATCTTTTACTGTGCCGAATCGGTGTTGCTGCCTGACTATCGGGGGCAGGGCGCTGGACATGTGTTTTTTGACATGCGCGAGGCAAAGGCCAAGGCGCTGGGCCGTCGCTACGTGGCGTTCTGTTCAGTGATGCGGCCAGAGGATCATCCTGCGCGGCCTGCGGACTATCGGCCCTTGGATGGGTTTTGGCGGAAACGCGGATACGAAAAACTCGACGGGGTCGTTGCGCGGTTCAAATGGACCGACCACGGTGATGCCGAACAATCGGAAAAGCCGCTTCAATTCTGGATGAAAGCTCTATGAAAATCGCAACTTCTGCTTACCGCCCTGAATGGCACGCGACGTGGTCTTCGCTTGAGACGAAATTGACGGGCTGGGTGTCTACTGCTGCGGGGCAGGGCGCTGAACTGCTCGTGTTCCCCGAATATGGCGGGTGCGAAGCGGCCCTGATCGGGACCCCGAACGACTGTTCACCTGCGCAATGGGCAGGCCGAATGGCGGATGCGGCTGAGGATTGGATCGCGCTGCATTCCGATCTGGCAGCGCAGTTTGGCGTCCATATCCTCGCGGGATCGCTCTGCGTTCGGGATGGCGCGCGGATGGTGAATAGGTCTTATTTGCTTGGCCCATCGGGGGATGCGGTGTTTCAGGATAAGCTGATCCTGACACCTTATGAACGCCGCGAAATGCAGTTGTCCGTCGGGGAAACGGTAAAGCTGTTCGATACTGCTTTGGGGCGGTTGGGTATTTTGATCTGCTATGACAGTGAATTCCCGCTGCAGGCCCGCGCGATGTGCGAAGGTGGCGCGGATATGATCCTCGTCCCCTCCGCGACCGATCTGCCCGCAGGCCAAACACGTGTGCGTCAGTCGTGCCGTGCGCGTGCAATCGAAAATCAATGTCTGATCGTGCAATCGCCCGTTTTGGGTCCTGTGTCAGATTGTGATGTGTTGGATACGGGAACAGGTCGTGCCGCGCTCTTCTGCCCACCCGATCACGGTTTGCCGAGCAATGGGATCATCGTCCAAGGCGACACGGACGAGGCGGCATGGGTCATTGCAGAGGTCGACCCTGCAGCCATCGCGGCCCCTCGGGTTTCGGGGCAGGTCGGCAACTTTAGCCATTGGACCGAACAGGATTCGCGGCTTCAAAACCTCACCTTGGCGACCCTCGCCTGATTTGCGCTTGAATTATTGGTAAATCGGGCGCATTTAACCGCCGTTCCGCTCATGATGGCGGATTTTGCAATTACGGAGATCACATGGCCAAGGAAGAACTGCTCGAATTCCCCGGTGTCGTGAAGGAACTCCTGCCGAACGCGACATTCCTGGTCGAGCTTGAAAACGGCCATACGATCATCGCACACACGGCAGGTAAACTTCGCAAGAACCGCATCCGCGTCCTCGCGGGCGACAAGGTTCAGGTGGAAATGACCCCCTACGACCTCACCAAAGGTCGGATTAACTATCGTTTTCGGTGAGCACGGTTTCACCGACATCCGGTTTGCAGCTTATCTTGGGCTCTGGTTCGCCGCGGCGACTGGAGCTTTTGGCGCAGATCGGGGTAACGCCATTTGCGGTGCGCCCGCCTGACGTGGACGAAGATCCGCGTAAGGGCGAACAGCCGCGCGACTATGTTAATCGTATTGCCGCTGATAAGGCCGCTGCCGTGCCCTGTGGCGCGGATGAGGTGGTGCTTTGCGCCGATACGACGGTTGCGCTGGGTCGCCGCATCATGGGTAAACCTGTGGACGAGGCAGAGGCTGCTGCGTTCCTCTTTGCCCTCTCAGGTCGTCGTCACCGCGTGATCACTGCCGTTGCGGTGAAACGTGGCGAAAAGATTTGGCAGACGGATGTTGTCACGACCGTGGCGATGAAGCGTCTCTCTAATCCCGAAGTGAATGCTTACCTCGCCTCTGGCGATTGGAAGGGCAAAGCGGGCGGATATGCGATCCAAGGGCCTGCGGGCGCCTTTATCCCGTGGATCAACGGGTCGTTTACGAGCGTGGTTGGCCTTCCGCTGGCTGAAACCGCTGGTTTGCTGACCGCTGCGGGCTTTCCTTTATACGGAGTAGAACAATGAAGGGACGTTCGATCCTTCTGGACCACGTCGGTGAGCGCGAAGCTGCCGCACTGATGGTAGATGGCAAACTCGAAGATCTGCTGATCGACGACGATAGCCAGCCGCGCCCCGGTGCGATTTTCCGCGCGATCTGTGATCGTCCGCTCAAGGGGCAGGGAGGTATGATGCTGCGCTTGCCTGAGGGTGAGACGGCGTTCCTGCGTCAGAGCAAGGGTCTGCGTCCTGGTCAGCCGATGCTGGTTCAGGTCACGGGTTACACCGAGGCGGGTAAGGCCGTTCCTGTGACCGACCGTGTTCTGTTCAAAAGCCGCTATGCGATCGTCACACCGGGTAAGCCGGGCGTGAACGTCAGCCGTTCCATCGACGACGAAGAAGACCGCGCCCGTATCAGCGCCATCGGTCACGCCGTCATGGAAGGGATCGAACACGGTCTGATCCTGCGGTCGTCCTGTGCTGGTGCCGATGACGACGATATCGCGGAGGACATCGCAGCGATGGCTGATCTGGCGAACGCCGTCTTGAATGACCTTGAAGGCACGGAGCCTGAGGCCCTGACCGAAGGGGATGGTCCGCATGTCCTCGCGTGGCGTGAATGGGTGTCTGCGGCTGAGGTCGTAACCGACGAAGGCTGTTTCGAAGATCACGGCGTCATGGATCAGATCGAGGCGCTTAAATCGCCGTTCATCGATCTGGGCGAAGGCCACATGTATGTCGAAGCGACCCGCGCCTTGGTGGCGGTCGATGTGAATACGGGTGGCGATACCTCGCCTGCTGCTGCTCTCAAGGCGAACTTGGCTGCGAGCCGTATGTTGCCGCGTGCGTTGCGTCTGCGTGGTCTTGGTGGCCAGCTTGCCGTTGATTTCGCGCCGATCTCAAAGGCGCATCGTAAACAGGTCGAACAGTCCTTGCGCGCGTCGTTCCGCAATGATGCCATTGAGACGAGCCTTGTGGGTTGGACGACGATGGGCCTGTTTGAATTGCAGCGCAAACGCGAACGTCTGCCTTTGGCTGCGATCTTGCGGGGGCTGTAATGGCCTGTCCGATTTGCGCGAAAGAGACGGATCAGAAATACCGCCCGTTCTGTTCCAAACGGTGCGCGGACATCGATTTGGCTAAGTGGTTGTCGGGTTCTTACGCCATTCCATCTGCCGAACCGATCGATGAGTCAGATATCCCAGAAGATGAAATCCCCCCACTGCGGCATTAGTCGCAATCGGGAAAAGTGACCAAATAGGCCGCCATTTGGGCGGCCTTTTCATTTTCAGCCGAGGCGAATCGGAAAGCAAACTTCTGATTAAAGTTGTTTTAGATTCTCAAATCGTCATTTTTTAGAGCTTTAAACAACCGTAAGATGATTTCTGGGTGTATTCGACGGTTTATGTTTTCGACTGAAGGTGGCAAAAATTTTTATCCCTAAAAATATATGAAGTATACGAATGAATATTTTTGACTCTTATTAAGGGTCAGAAATGTGAAATTTGGTCAGGTCACTCTCCTGTCGTGACCGTTGGTTAGACCTCTGTTTCCTTAAGTATCACTGCTTTTCCCGCGAAGATTGAGTTGAGGCGCACAAGCGTCCTCAGAGTTCGGGTGCCGTTCTCTTCATCTCGCATCGGTTGGGTTTGTCGTGGCTATCGTACAGCAAATGATCATCGGAAATGACGGATACGCTTCTGACGTATTATCGTCCGAGATGTTCGGCATTAATGCGCTGTTTACCAAAGACGGAACCATTGATGGCGGTCAATACGATACGTTTGTCGACCAACTGGGCACGACCTCTTTTCGTTTTCCGGGCGGTACAGTTACCGAAAAACTTTTCGAACCAGATAATGCGACCTCGCAGCAATTCTGGTCTTTGACCGCTCCAGCCAACCTCGAAGATGATTTTGTCACCGCAAAAGAATTCGTCGCTTACGCCGCTGACAAAGGCGCGACAATCGACTGGGTTCTGCCGACTGAGCATTTCTATTCCGCGGCCACTGACGCCGCTGGCAATCATTTGCCTGACGAGGCTGCGGTTGATGGCTTGCTTGCGCACATCGATGACCTGATCCACGGGCTCTACGGCGAGGTCAAACTCGACACCGTCACCATCGGGAACGAATATTGGGTGAACAACGGCGCGCGCGAGACCCCTGCCGAATACGGCAAGATGGTCAACGTCATGGCCAAAAAGCTCGACGATCTATTTGAAGATTATCGCGAGGAAATCGGCGACCCTGACTGGGTTGCGCCTAAGATTGCGATGCAGACGGCATTGCCGTGGGACCGCGACGATATTCCTCAGATCATCGGTGAGATGGACATGGAAGCCCGTGCCGCCATCGATGTGATCGAGACTCACTACTACCCCGATGACTATGCTGAGATACACTCCAGCGGCAGCGTCTTTGATCGTCTCGACGATATTGCCTACGCAAAAGGCTTTGGCGACGTTGAATACTACGTTTCGGAATGGAACGTTCAGAACCGCGTCGGCAACGAATTCGGGATGGAGCAGGCGTCGAACATCATCGAAATGTTCGAGGACATGGCCGTCCACGGTGTCGATCAGGCGTCTGTTTGGGGCACGACCTACAAGTCGCTCTACACCCGCCTTGGCCGCATTTATAACGACGCAGACGCACCTGGTGGCACAGCAAGCGAACTGACCCCTGCAGGCGAAGTGATGCGGATGATGTCGCGCAGCCTCGTTGATACGCAGGTGATCGACGTGTCGTATCCGCAGCGGTTCTTTAGCGATATCGGCGACGATACTGCGCAGGATCAGGTGGATATCAACGCCTTTGGCAATGACGAAAAGGTCGTCATCTTCCTCGCATCGCGGTCCGCTGACGGGATCGACATCGAACTGAACGTCGGTGACCTCGTCAGCGACTACGATCACCTGTGGGTTCAGCAGCTTTCGACCATCGATAACCCGTTCTCGAGCACCTTGGACGAAGGCGATCCGCTGTCCTACCTGTCGCGCCCGTTCACCGAGACCTTTATGGGTGACGAAGTGACAGCAAGCGATGGTGACATTCATCTGTCCCTCGACGGTTATGACATCGTTAAGCTGGAATTCTCGATCGGCACTGGCGTTGATATGTGGGGCAACGATGCGAAAGTTGACCGCTACGCCGACTACTCTGACCGTCTGATCGGCACCGACCACGCTGACACTATTGCTGGCAACCTCGGCGATGACACCCTGATGGGCGAAGCTGGCCGTGACACCATTTTCGGTGGCGAAGGCAACGACACCATCGACGGTGGCGCGGGCGATGATACGCTTGTCACGGGCGAAGGTAATGACATCGTCATCACAGGTGAAGGCACAGATACCGTCATCACAGGGGCAGGCGAAAACGACGTCACCATCGAGGGCGAAGGTGCACATCTGTTCATCGACACCACGGGCGATACCGTTGTGACGGGCTTTGATGCGACTGCAGGTCATACGCTCAGCTTCATGGGCGCTTACGAAACCGTTGATGACCTAATGAACGCGGTCTCCATTCAGGACGACGACCTGATCTTCTTGCATGCTGATGGCGGCACTACTGAGCTGCTTGGCGCTGCTGGCCAGTTGGGTGACCTGACCAATTCGCTCGTCGATTTCACTGACCCCGAAGGTGTTGCTGCAACGCTCGATCGGGTTGAGAACATGCGTGGCGATACCGAATTCGCAGACTTCCTGACGACGGCATCGCCCGAGGACGTAGCGGATTACCTGTCGGGTCTTAGCGCAGACGAACTATCGGACCTCTTGGAAACCACCGACGTCAATGCGCTGCTTGAAAACATTCCAGCAGAGAACCTCCCGCTGCTGCTGAATGCTTTCGATCAGGCCGACCTTGATGCCTTCCTCGAGGACGCTGATCCGCTGTCGCTGCTCGATCACCTCGAAAATGCAGGCGATGCAGCTGACGCTATGTTGGCAGCATTCGACCCTGACATTCTCGACGACTACCTGATGCGGATCGCCGAGGCGTTCCCGCTTGATGAAAGTGTAGACCTCGAGCTTGATACCAAAGCGTTGCTGGCCGACGAATATGAAGCTAACGCGACTGTCATTCCGTCTGTCGACGAAATCATCCAAGCGATGAACCAGCCGATCGAGGAAGAAGACACCACGCCTTACAGCGGCGAAGACGTGTCCGACATGACCTTGGACGGTGGCGCTGGCTCGTGCTTTGTTGCAACCGCTGCTTATGGCGACACTTACCACCCAGATGTGAACTACCTGCGCCGTGTTCGGGATGAAATCCTCGTCCACAACAGATTCGGTCGAGCCTTTATCTGGACTTATTGGCGCGTTGGTCCGATTCTCGCAAAGATGCTGATGCCGCATCCGCATCTGCGCGGTTTCGCACGTGGTGCTCTGGCACGGGTGATCGGTTACATGCGTGATCGCGATGTCGTTGCCCGTTACAGCAAAGGCTTCCGCAGTTCCTATCACCTCTCGGGTAGGGGCTAGAAAGAGGAATACCCTCTTTCCGCGAAAATTTGGAAAACAAATTCAAAATCGGTCAAAATGCCTCTGGACACCCCCGCGCTACCTGTCTAGAACGCCGCTACCCAGCGAGGAACAGAGTTTCTTGCTAACCGGTGCCCGGGTAGCTCAGGGGTAGAGCAGTGGATTGAAAATCCTCGTGTCGGTGGTTCAAATCCGCCCCTGGGCACCATTTAAAACCCTTTCAGATAAATCGATGCGCTTTTTGTCAGAGCTGCTGTTTCTGTATTTTTCGTCGGCTCCATCGCGTTCTAACTGTTTTGGCTACTCAAAATCGCACTGCCCCCCCCATGCACGTATGGGCTGATCTGCGTTGGCTGCATTGCGGCTATGATGTGTTTGCAATTGCAGCAACCAGAGGTGCGAAAACCTGCTTATTTCGCAGTCGATTTCAGGCGGTAACACGCTTGTGCCACAGGTTTGTTACATTGCCTCTTGCGGAGAATCTGGGCGAAGCACTAATTGGGAGCTTGAAAACGCTGGCGTCCTTGATTCCGGCAAAACTATTGAGATGTAAAACGAAAATGGCCTCCTTGCGCCCGACTGTTGCGTCTGTTTCGCGTCGTGATCTCTTGGCTCTTGTTGCTGGGCTTGTTCCTGCAGCGCTCCTCGGGATGCCTGTTCCTGCCAATGCCCAAGAGGCGGATGCTGTAGAGGGGAATTCTGTTGCCGCTGTGCAGCAATTTTCGTTCGATCTATTGTCCGAACAGGTGCGGGAGCTTTCGCGTGGCGTGTATGAACCCCATCCTGTGACCGAAGGTTTCATCGACGGGTTGAATTACGACGATTATCGGAAAATCCGGTTCAACGACAAAGCGGCGCGTTGGCAGGACAGCGGGTCTGATTTCCGACTCGCAGCGTTTCACATGGGGTGGCTGTTCCCTGAACCCGTTCGCATTTTCGAAGTTGCTGACGGTGTCGCGACTGAAATGGTCTTTTCGACCGATGATTTCGAATATCTCAACGATCTAAAGGACCGCGTTCCCGATCACTATGCTTTGCCTGGTGTGGCTGGTTTCCGTTTGAATGCGCAACTCAATCGCCCCGATAAATGGGATGAAGTCGCCGCGTTCTTGGGTGCGTCCTATTTCCGCGCGTTGGGTCGCGGGTCGGCTTATGGACTGTCGGCGCGTGGTTTGGCGCTCAACACGGGCACCCAAAAGGGCGAAGAATTCCCGCGGTTCTCACGATTCTATATGGAGCGTGATCCGAACGGTGGCCCTTCTCTCTCGATTTATGCCGCGCTAGAGAGCCCGAGTGTCACGGGTGCCTATCGTTTTGTCATTGAACCGGGCGCTGAAACGCTCATGGATGTGACCTGCCGTCTGTATTTTCGTCAGGACGTGGTCGAATTGGGCATTGCGCCGATGACCTCAATGTTCTTGTTCTCGGAAAAGAACCGTGCGGGCTGGGATGACTATCGTCCAAACGTCCACGACAGCGATGGCCTGCGGATCGAACGGGCGGATGGCAATGTTATCTGGCGCCCGTTGAACAACCCGCCACGCCTGACGGGGTCGTATTTCAACGAAACCGCCCCGCGTAGTTTTGGCCTGCATCAACGCGACCGCGATTTCGCGAGCTATCAGGACGTTGGTGCGCGGTATGAACGGCGTCCGTCTTTGAACGTGGAGCCAATTGGCGACTGGGGCAAAGGCCATGTTCGGCTCGTTGAAATCCCGTCTGATCTAGAGGCGAACGACAATATCGTTGCCTATTGGATCCCCGAAGATCGCGCTGTTGCTGGCGACCATCGTGAATACTCCTATCGTTTGCGTTGGGGTGATTTGGCCCAAGACGCTGGATCGGATTTGGCTTGGGTGTTTGAAACCCGTTCGGGCCATGGCGGCATTTCTGGCGTCGAGGCCGAAAAGGGTACCCGCAAGTTCGTTATTGATTTCAAAGGTGGCCTGATGGCCGCTTTGGATGGTGAGGCAGAGATTGAGCCCGTGCTGAACGCCACAGGCGGCGAAATCTATGGCCATACCCTCGAGAAAATCAGCGGAACGGATATTTGGCGGCTGGTGATCGATGTGCGCGCGAATGCGGACGCCGTCGTAGAGCTTTCCGCCTATGTGAACGGGTTTGACCAACGTCTGACCGAAGTGTGGCTCTATCAATGGATCAACGCATAATGGATCGATCGACAGGACACTTTGCACCCTTGGAAGAGCGTTTGATGAGCGCGGCAGGCACCTTGCCCGACGCACCGATGGCGATGCCTGAACAAGACCTCTCTGCGCCGATCACAGTCTCGGTTCGGGGCTGGTTGCGGGCCTTAACGCTCTTGCCGTCGCGGGCCGGTCAATAATCGATGGCACATCCCATGGGGGCAGCCGTTCGGGTGATGATCATCCGAACCATTGTGCTGTTGGCGGCTATTCTAGCGGCCTACGGTGGGTTTTCTCTGTTCTTTGAATTTGGTGCGGCAGACGGGATCGACGTGATGGATTTCATCCGTTCGGGATTGATTTTCGCGTCTACGTTCTGGCTGGCTTGGGGTGCGTTTACCGCGATTGCGGGGTTGTTCAGCCGACCCAAACCTCCCGCGCGTCATGCCGGTTATTTCACCGAACGCACCGCCGTTGTGATCCCCGTCTATAACGAAGACCCCGTTGCCACCTACGCCCGCGTCGCGGCGATGATGGCGTCGATTGATCAAACGGGGCATGGCGATCGGTTCCACTTTGCCATTCTGTCAGACACGCGGGATGAAGCGATTGCTGCGCGAGAACGTCATTGGTTCGAGCGTCTGTTGAATGAGACCGATGGAGATGGGCGGCTGTTCTATCGCCGTCGCGTGAAAAACACAGGTCGCAAGGCGGGCAATATCGAGGACTTCATCAAACGCTCTGGGTCTGCCTACGAGTTCATGATCATCCTCGACGCGGATAGCCTGATGGAAGGCGATACCATGGTCGAGATGGTGCGCCGTATGATCGCGACGCCCGATCTGGGTCTCTTACAGACACTGCCCAATATCATCCACGCTCGGTCCCGTTTTGGCCGCGTGATGCAGTTTGCGGCAACGTTTTATTCCCCTGTCTTTGCCCGCGGCTTGGCTTTGATGCAGGGCCGCACTGGGCCGTTCTGGGGACACAATGCCATCGTGCGCACCCGCGCCTTTGCCCAATGTTGCGCTCTGCCTGAATTGGCGGGGCGTCCTCCGTTTGGCGGGCATATCTTGTCGCATGACTATGTAGAGGCCGCACTTCTGGCCCGTGGCGGGTGGGTTGTGCGGGTCGATGACGATCTGGCCGGTAGTTATGAAGAAGGCCCCGAAAACATCGTCGATTTTGCGAAACGGGATCGCCGTTGGTGCCAAGGCAACCTGCAACACAGTCGCCTTTTGCTAGCCCGTGGCCTGAAACCATGGAGCCGCTTTGTCTTTCTCCAAGGTATCCTCGCCTATATCGCGCCCGTTTTTTGGCTAGCGTTTTTGACGGCCTCCATCGCGGCTCCTTTGTTCGCGCCGCCGATTGACTACTTTCCCATCGAAAACTGGCCTTTCCCTGTTTTGCCCGTGTCGCAAGTCTCCAAGGCGCTGAGCCTCATGGTCGGTGTCGTAGGGTTGCTGTTTCTGCCCAAGGTGCTGATCGCGATCAAGGCTGGGTTCGATGGACGGGTCGTGGGCTTTGGCGGGATGCTACGGGCTGCTGCGTCGACATTGGCCGAAGTGGCGCTCTCGACCCTCACTGCACCGATCTTTTTGATGTTCCAGACCCGCTCGGTGAGCCAAGTTTTGCGTGGCGCGGACGGCGGTTGGCCCGCGCAGAGCCGTGGTGATGGAAGCCTATCGTTCGGCGATGCGTGGTCCGCGAGCTACTGGATCGTCCTCACGGGCGCCGCCGTCATTGGTGCGGCGCAGATGTTGTCGCCTGCCTTGGTGCCGTGGTTGCTGCCTGTCGCCTTGCCGATGGTGATCTCGCCCGCGCTGATCGCGTGGTTGTCACGCCCCGGTTTTCCAACTCTTTTCACCACCCCGACCGAGATCGCTGCGGCGCCGATCATGGTGTTGCAAGCCGATGTGCTTTCGCGGTGGGCACCATCCGCAAGCGCAGAGGTCGATGCCTCTGCTGATGCTATTCCTTTCGCCGAATAAGGCCCCGTTATGACCCTTGTGAAACAACGCGATCCGCGCCTCGATGTGTTCCGTGGCCTATGCCTTGTGATGATTTTCATCAACCACGTTCCCGGCAACGTGCTCGAAGCCTTTACCAACCGAAACTTCGGGTTCTCTGACGCGGCCGAAGGGTTTGTGTTCATGTCGGGTGTGGCTGCGGGCCTCGCCTATTCGCTAGATTTCAAGGACAACTCGATGCGGCTCTGGACTGGGCTCGCGCGGTTGTGGCGTCGGGCGTGGACGCTTTATCAGGTGCATATTCTTACAACCTTTGCGGCGGTTGCGGCTGCGGCCGCGGTTGCGCTGTGGATGGGGAATGGTGAGATCCTGTTCATCAACGCGATGAAGCACTTGTGGTATAACCCACTGGAAACCTCGGTCGGGTTGATCCTCATGACCCACCAGTTTGGCTATGTGAACATTCTGCCGCTTTATCTCGTGCTGCTTTTTGTCTCGCCGATTGCGTTTTACTTTGCATGGCGTGCGCCGCGGACCGTTCTACTGGTGTCCATCGCGCTGTGGTTCTCGGCGGCGATGTGGCGGATCAATTTGCCGAACTTTCCGATGCAGGGCGGCTGGTTTTTTAACCCGTTCTCATGGCAACTGATCTTTGTGGTCGGCCTGTTGACGGGGGTCTATTACAAACAGGGGAGACGATTTGTACCTGTCACATGGTGGCTCTTGGTGCCTGCGATTTTCCTTTTGATCGTTGGCGTGCTCACGGTCCAAGTCCCACCGTTCTCAAAGGTCTTTGGCCAAACGATGTGGCTCGCCAAAGAAACATTCCACCTGCCGTGGTTCATCACCGCGTTCGACAAAACATTCCTCAGCGTCCCGCGCCTCTTGCACATCTTGGCGCTGGCCTATGTGCTGTCTGCCTTTGGCGGTGTGCGTTGGCTCACAGGGACCAAGGCGATGGCGCCTTTCGCGCTCTTGGGCCGTCAGGCGCTGCCTGTGTTCGCCTTGGGATCAGTCCTGTGCATCTGGTTGCAGGGCGTTGGTCGCGTGCTGGGCGATAATGTGTGGACCGATCTGATGCTGGTCGGTGGGGGCCTCGTGGCGCAATTCGCGTTGGCGGCGGCGCGTCAGTATTGGCCGAAACCTACGACGGCATAACGCCTTCAACGATGACCAAGTCCACCTCTGCCCCCGCGTCTCGTTGGGCGACGGTGGATTGGTAGGCCTCGCCGAAATAGCAGGTCTTCGCCGCTTCGAGGGACGGGAACTCCACGACGACTGTCTGGGGCCTCGCGTTCCCTGCGCCCGTGATCTGTTCCCCTGCCAACACACGGATCACACCACCGCCCTCAGCAATTGCGGGTGCGGCGGCCTGACGGTAGGCGGCGTAGAGGTCGGGGTCAGTGACGGTGACATGCGCCACCCAATAGGCTTTGGCGGTCATTGGGTTTGCTCGATCAGTTGCAGGACGTAGGGGCCAATGGCATCGACGATGATTTCGACGCCTTGGGCATTGGGGTGAACACCATCCGCTTGGATCAGATCACGCGCAGCGGTCAGGTCGCCATCGGGATAGAGTGCGCTCAGGAAACTGGGATAGAACAGCACCCCGTGCTGCGCCGCGAGGTCGGGGTAGAGTGTGTCAAAGGCCAGTTTATAGTCTGGGCCGTAGTTGTTCGGTGCTTCCATCCCGATCAAGAGAACGGGGACGCCTGCATCCTTTGCGGCGGTCAAAATCCCGTCGATATTGGCGCGGCTCACCTCTGGGGGAATTCCTCGGAGCAGGTCGTTGCCACCTAGTGCTACAATCATCGCATCCACATCGGGCGTTAGGGTCCAGGCAACACGGCTGAGCCCGCCTGCAGTCGTATCCCCAGACACACCTGCGTTCAGCACAGACACATCCGCGCCTTGTTCAATCAACCAGCCCTCTAGCTGCGGAACAAAACCGTCCTCGGGGATCAGCCCGTAGCCTTGGGTTAGACTATCACCAAGTGCTGCAATCGTAATCGTTTCGGCCTGAACAGCGCCTGTGCCGATCACAATTGCCGCAGCGATGTTGCAGGCACGGCGAAGCGCTCCATATTTATAGGAAAGCATTGAACGGAAAGCCCTCTTTATGACCAAACCAGCGTTGTCCCTTTTAGATGTATCCCTGTCATTGATGGGCAATGCGGGACCAGTGGATATTTTGCACGACATTACGCTGGACGTGGCGCAGGGGGAAACCTTGGGGCTTGTCGGGCCAAGCGGGTCGGGCAAATCATCGCTCCTCATGTTGATGGGCGGGCTAGAGACCGCCACAGGGGGACGGATCACGGCGCTGGGCACGGATATCACCCGTATGGGCGAAGACCCTCTGGCGCGGTTCCGCAGAGATAATATGGGGGTTGTGTTCCAATCCTTCCACCTCATTCCCACAATGACCGCCCTAGAAAACGTCGCGACCCCACTGGAGTTGGCGGGTGTCAGTGATGCTTTTGAACGCGCCGAGGCGGAACTGGCGGCGGTTGGTTTGGCGTCTCGGGCCGACCATTACCCCTCGCAAATGTCGGGCGGAGAGCAGCAGCGGGTCGCACTGGCCCGAGCGTCCGTTTCGCGGCCCAAGATACTGTTGGCAGATGAACCAACGGGCAATCTGGATGAAACCAATGGCGCTGCGATTATTGACCTGTTGTTTGGGCTTCGTGATCGGCATGGGGCGACGCTTGTGATGGTGACGCACTCGAACGACCTCGCGGCGCGGTGTGATCGCGTGGTGCGCCTTCGGGATGGTCGTATCGACGGGTCCGCCGCATGAGCCTGTCATTATCATATCGGTTCGCCCGCCGTGAACTGCGCGGCGGTCTGCGGGGGTTCCGCATTTTCCTTGCGTGTCTGGCGCTGGGCGTCATGGCGATTGCCGCTGTTGGCACGGTTCGGTCCTCAATCACCGCAGGGTTAGAGCGTGAAAGCGCGGCGCTCTTGGGTGGGGACGCAGAGGTCGGACTGACCTATCGTTTCGCCTCTGACGAAGAACGCGCGTGGATGGAGAGTATCGCGGATACCGTATCAGAAACGGTCGATTTCCGATCCATGCTCGTTGTGACACGGGACACGGTTGAACGCGGTCTGACGCAGGTCATGGCCGTGGACTCGGCTTACCCCTTGATCGGTTCCGTGACGTTGGACCCTGCGATGCCACTGGATACGGCGCTTGCGGGTGTGGATGGCACGCCGGGGATCGTGGTTGAACGCGTGCTTGCCGAACGGATGGGCGTTGTTACAGGCGACACTGTCCGCCTCGGCACCCAAGATTTCGTCCTCACCGCGATCCTTGCGAAATATCCCGACAACGCGGCTGGTGGGTTTGGGCTTGGGCCGCGGTCGATTGTGTTGACGCGTGACCTCGCGAACTCTGGCCTCTTGGCGGCGGGGACATTGATGGACACGAACTACCGCCTCAAACTGCC
This sequence comes from Aestuarium sp., assembly GCF_023253315.1. NCBI lineage: Bacteria > Pseudomonadati > Pseudomonadota > Alphaproteobacteria > Rhodobacterales > Paracoccaceae > Aestuarium > Aestuarium sp. The sequence goes on along the minus strand of NZ_JALRGW010000005.1, from coordinate 52,619 downwards.
TGAGGGATCCGACCTCGCCGCGCTGGAACAGGTGGCCCAAGAGCGTTTCCGTGACACTGGAATGCGGTGGCGCGATAGCCGTGATGGGGCGCGGGGCGTAGAACGCTTTGTCGATCGGCTTGGGTCGTTCTTGGTCTTGGTGGGTTTGTCAGGCTTGGCTGTGGGCGGGGTCGGTGTGTCGGCTGCCGTGCGGTCCTACCTGACGGGCAAGACCGAAGTCATCGCGACCCTGAAAACCCTTGGCGCTACACGTCGGGTGATCTTTCAAACCTACTTTATCCAGATCGGCATTCTGACGTTGTTCGGAGTCGGGCTGGGCATCCTTATGGGGGCTATGATTCCGCTCTTGTTCGCGCCCATGATCGCGGCGCAATTGCCCATCCCTGTTGAATTTGCCGTCTATCCCCGCCCCCTGATCGAAGCGGGCATCTACGGGCTGATCACGGCAGCGCTCTTTACCCTCTGGCCGTTGGCGCGGTCCGAGGAAGTCCGCGCGGCGACCCTGTTCCGCGATGCAAGCGACGCGGGCACGACCCTTCCTGCCGCCCGCTATATCGCGATCACGGTGCTCCTGGTTGCGCTGCTGGTTGGGTTGGCGATTTGGTTCACGGGCACCGTGCGTTTGACCATCTGGACCGCAGGCGGGATTGCCTTTGCGCTGGGATTGTTGGTTCTATCGGCCCAAGGCGTCCGTGCCTTAGCCCGTAGGTTCCGCCGTGCCGCGCGGGGGCGTCCGACCCTTCGACTGGCACTGGCCTCCATCGGTGCCAAAGGGGGAGAGGCGACGTCGGTCGTGTTATCCCTCGGCCTCGGTTTGTCGGTTCTGGCGGCGGTCGGCCAAATTGACGGCAACCTTCGTGCGGCCATTTCAGATGAATTGCCCGATGTCGCGCCCTCCTATTTCTTTGTCGACATCCAGCCCGATCAGATCGACGGATTTCGCGCGCGTTTGGACACCGATCCAGCGGTCAAAGACTATGAGGCCGCACCGATGCTGCGCGGGATCGTGACTCGCATCAACGGGGTTAAAGCAACGGATGTGGTCGATCACTGGGTCGTTCGTGGCGACCGTGGGCTAACCTATGGCGATACGCCACCCGATGGCACGACCGTGACCGAAGGCACATGGTGGCCCGAAGGTTACGATGGTCCACCGCAGGTCAGCTTTGCCGCCGAAGAAGCCGACGAGATGGGCCTCACCCTAGGGGATGAAATCACGGTCAACATCCTTGGCCGTGACATCACCGCGACCATCACCAGCTTCCGCGAAGTGGACTTTAGCAATGCGGGCATGGGCTTTGTCATGACGCTGAACCCCGCGGCCATCGCGGGTGCGCCGCATAGCTGGATCAGCACCGTCTACGCCCAACCCGAAGCTGAGGCAGCGATCCTGCGTGACCTCGCCAATAGCTATCCCAACATAACCGCGATCCGTGTGCGCGATGCCATTGATCAAGTCATGATCGTTGTCGCGGGCATCGCTGCGGCCACGCGGTATGGTGCGCTTGCTACGCTGGTCACGGGTTTCCTCGTGCTAATCGGCGCTGCGGCCTCGGGCGAACGAGCGCGAGTGTTTGAATCGGCGGTCCTAAAAACGCTCGGCGCGGATCGACGGTTGATCCTACGTAGCTTCGCGCTCCGCTCGGTCCTATTGGGATTGGCGGCCGGGATCGTCGCGTTGATCGCGGGGATCGCAGGCGGTTGGGCCGTGACGACCTTTGTGATGGAGACGAGCTTTGCGCCGATCTGGTCCAACGCCGCGCTGATCGTTCTGGGCGGTATGGGGACCACGTTGTTGGCGGGGCTGGCCTTTGCCCTGCGCCCCTTAGCTGCAAAGCCCGCACGGGTGTTGCGTGCCCGCGAATGACCCAGCGTACGGTCGGTTGAACGGGGATTAACGCGGCATTGTTATTGTGTCTGTCAACAGGGCGAATTTGCCCGCTGACAGAACGGAGTAACCATGTCGAACCCATTTCAGAACCGCACGTTGTCCCTCTCTGGTCCAGCGCGAGACATCGTGCCAGTGACGCCTGCCGATGGTGTCGAATTGGCGGACGTTGCGGTCGCGCTTTACGTCGAAACAGGCGGTGTGTTGGTCGTGAAAACTGTGGCTGACACGCTGCGCACCGTGACAGTTGGCGATAAGTCGATCCTGCCAGTGGGGATCAAGGAGGTCCACGCGACGGGGACAACGGCCACGGGCATCCACGGCTATGTGGTCTGATCATGCTGGGATTTTCCATCGCTGAATTGGGGCAGCGCCCTGCAATTGCGGGTAATGGTCCTATCGTGTTGTCGTTTCTGACCGAAAGCCTCCCCGCGGGCGTTGCGCTTTCGCGTGGGTCGTCGGGCACGCGTATCAACTCTGCCGGAGCGCTCGAGGTTGTGGGCAATGACCAACCACGTTTCGACTATGATCCCCAAACGCTCGCCCCACGGGGATTGTTGGTCGAACCCGCGTCAACCAACCTTGTCCACGGGTCAGAGCCGAACCTCACCGATTGGGCGGATCTTGTGTCTACATCGACGCCACTAGCGCTCAATGCTTTGGGGTATTTTTCTGGCATGTCGGTCGCTGGCGGTGGGGCAAAGTGGCATCGGCTGCAGGCAGATACGGACGGCTGGTCAGCGGGCCAGAACCTCCGCGTGCGTGTCTGGTATATGGCAGGGACCTCGGGCGCGATGTTCCTTTCGCTGCGGAATGTCGATGCGGGCGTCGATAGCTCGCTGTCTGGCACAGTCGGCGCCTTAGGCGTGCATAGTGCTGCTGCGGGGGCGATCACTGATATCGTCAATGCTGCGCTTGGGGGCGGGGTCTATACAGTGACTTACACCTTTACCCCGAACGCGGGCAGCACCTCTGGCAAGTTTGGCATCGGGCCGTTTAGCGCGACCGCAGGCGAAACCGTCGTCGCGCTCGGTGTTCAGGTCGAGATCGGGACAGGCACGAGCTATGTCCCAACCTCCCGCGCTGCTGAAAGTGTCACGCTCAATGGTTGGAACGGGGTGTATGACATGGTGCTGACCTACGACGGCGGTGGCGTCGAAACCCGCAACGGAGTGACGGTGGCAGCTGGCTATGACCTCGCCCCGACGGCGCGTCGTATTCAGAGTGTGACGCTTACGCCGATAGCTTGAACCTAAGGTGGCGGGTGATGAGTTGGACATAGGGAATGGCCCACGCCAACGGCCACAGTAGCCCGCCATGTCGACGCATGAACAAAAGCCAATCAGGGGGATAAAGTCCCCGAAAAGAGTTCAGGTGCGTTAGGCGATCCCGCAGGCTCAGGCTCGGATCGTCGCGCCACCGTTGCGCGGCGGGGTTGGGGTCACATTGCGCCAAATACCCCGGTGCAAGCCACACGCTACCCCCCGCATCGCGCAGCCGCATCCCGTAATCCACATCGCCCCACGCATGGAAAAACCGAGGTTCTAGGTTTCCGACCGCATCGACGGCAGCCTTGCTGACGAGGGCGCAATTGCCTGCCATAGTTGTGACTTCGCGAGGATGGTTTTGGTCAGGGCCAACGTGCTGCAATCGTAAAATCGGCCCCTTTCGCCGTTGGAAGCCACCATATGTCAGGTCGCCCGTTTGCGGATCGCAGGTCGAACCAAAAACGGCTGTTTTGTCTTTTCCCTGTTGGGCGAGCATCTGAGCGGTCTCAAGCAACCGAGGGATCGCATCACTGTTCAGATTAGTGTCATCGTTGAGCCAAAGCATGTAGTCGAACGAATGTTCCACAGCCCCTTCAAACGCCCGCCGCATTCCACCGTTCCAATAAAGGTCGCCCGTGCCATCAATGACATGCACCTGTGGAAAGGCCCCGCGCACCGCATCGCCCGTGCCGTCGGTGCTGCCATCATCGACCAGAAACACATTCAGCGTAAACGTCGTCCCAGCGCCGTCTTGTTTGAACAGTGCTTCAAGCGCGGCGAGCGTTTTGGCGCGACGGTTAAAACAGGTTAAAAGGACGGCGATGGTAGGGATCATGGTGCAACGGACCTCGTGTTGAAGGGTAAACGCGACAGAACCCCCGCCATGAGCGCGAGCCCCATCCACAAGAATCCACCCATCTTGGGTTGGAGCCACACGGGGTTAAACGCCATCACAATGACCAGCATCACGACGAGGCTGTAGCCAAACAGCGCGACCAGTCGCTCCGAGGTCATGTGTCTGAGGTGGAAGATGCTGAAAACAAAGGTAAGAACGGGCAGCGCCAGCGCGAGCATCCCCACCGTGCCGCCAAAAGCGAGAAGGTCGAGGAGGTCACTGTGGCTCGGGATGATGAGGTTTTGCCGCTGAACGGAGACGAGCGGGGAGCCACGAAACATCGCCCCAAAGACTGGCGCATCGAGGAATTCTTGCCAGCGTATCGCGTAGGTGTAGAGCCTGACTGATCGACTGCCCGACGGCAGGTGATCAACGAACATCGGAAGGCAAGTTAGAAATACGCCGACACCGATCAGTGCATAAATTATGTTTAGAAATCGCAACACGACAGAGCGGTTCGGGGTTTGGCTCACCCAATGGATCGGGATCAAAAGCAAGATGCCGATGGTGGCAAAGGCCGTTAGGAAGCCCGTGATTTTAAAGGTAAAAAACTGCCCCAAAATCAGCGTAGCCATGATGGTTACCCTTAGAATAGGGCGATCTACCAAGCCAATCGCAGCAACAATTGTCGCTAGGCCAATGAGGAAAACCTCTTCATGGAAAATATGGTTAATGCCCGACCGCTGCGTCAGAAACGGGCCGACGATTTGCCAGTAGAATAGCTGCGCCGACATCAGGAGGCCGATGACAATCACAGGCCACGTCAGTTTGCGCATGAACCAATCGAGGTCCTCAGGCACGCTCGCCATCATGCGGATCGGAATATAGCTCAGTGCAGAGAGCGCGAGGCGCAGGAAGCTGTCGGCGGTATCGCCAGTGACATAGCTCGTTGACGCGCCGCCGAGGGTGATCATGGTGATCAAAACAGCAAAGGCGATGTCTTGCCAAATGATGCCCCCGACGGGGCGGAACCCTTGGGCCAGATAGGCCGCACCGCCGAAAATCGCGATGAGTGCGGGCAGGAACTGAAACGTCAGCGGCAGGCCCAGACCGCTATCCGTCGGGTCTGCGGCCATAGCGAGCAAAAACAGAACTGAGGTATAAACCAGCCGCACCCCAAGTCCGACCGAAGGGGCGTGATCCTGTGTCAGGACGGCCTGCATCAATCGACCTCCGTCACGGGCTGGCCCGCGAACAGTCGGCACAATTGTCGCCCAATCAAGGGCAGCACGAACACCGCCCGCAATGTCCCCCAAGGCATCAATATCAGGTCCGTGCCGAGGTGCCTGAAAAGACCGTTGCAAGTCTTCAGCTCTGATTTCAGCGTGTCGATGTCATAGCCCATTACGGCCAAGCTATCCCGCCCGATCCGATCCAGATACCGCCGCGCCCACCACCGGCGCAGCGGGTTGCAATACATCGCCTTCCATCGATCATTCGCCGCGACCTGCTTCATCCCACCCGTCGGATCCCCCATGCGCCCCGAGAGCATGACGTCGGTGTTTTCGCTCAATTTCGCGCTGGCGATGCCGAGACGATCACAGACCGCAGCCGTCACCGCGTCGAGGTTCGCGGAGGCTTCTTCGTACCGCATCGTCAGCGCGGAATCGTTGGCCCGTGCAAAGTCGATGAGGCGGGGGAGCGCGATGTCCAAATCCTGTTTGAACCGAAACAGGTTCCAGCGTCCTTTGCTCCACGTCGTCATCATAGACGCAGCGATGGCCAGCGGATTGCGCCACAAGATGATCACGGGGGCATCAGGGAACAACGCGGTCACGGCCTTGGGTGCTAAGGCATAGCGTGGCGTTTTATCTAAGAAATAGATCGCCTGTTCATTGGGGCAGAGGCGGTCATAGATCACTTGCGCTGCGCTGCGCATTGCGTCATTCCAATCGTCCACCCCGTTGGGGAACGCAGCCGTGAGGTCCTCAATCGCCATGCGATAGGTGGAATATTCATAGGTTGCGACGGCTTCGTCGATCGCGGTGGGTGGGATCAGGCCCAAAAGAAACCACGGCTCTGATAGTGTCGCGATGTTCGGATGCCGCCCCAAGGCCCGCTGCAACATGGTGGACCCAGATCGCGGAAGGGAGAGCAGAAATACCGGTTTCACAGCCATCAGAACAGCTCCTTACCAAAGCGCAGGGTGGGGTATGTCTTGATCCCCATGCGGGTCGCGCAATACCAAACCGCCAGTAGGTTCTGGACGATCACCGTCACGCTTGCCCCAATGGCGACGCCCCAGAGCGGATCAATTTGTCCGAGTATGAGCGACACGCCGACACCCAAGATGCTCGCGACGACGGCAAAGATCATGGCGGCCCGCTGACCGTTGGTGACGGTCAAGACGAGCATCGGTGACCCTGTCGTGGCATTGACGGCTTGCCCGACCAAAAGGATGAGGAATGCGGGCCAAACGGCGGCAAAGGCATCCCCGAAAATGAAGCTGAGTACAGACGGGCCAGCTACTGCCAAACCGCTCATCACCGTGAGCGATATCGCCATAATCACCATCGCCGACTGGCGTAAAAGCCTTTCGAGCGGCGCCGTTTCATCGGCCTTCCGGAGGTTTGCGATCTGCGGTCCGATGGCCATGTTGACGGCCATGAGCGGCAGCGCCAGCAACCGCATGACGCGCAAGGCAGCCCCGAATAATGCGACCGTTTCCGTGTCGCCCAATTTGCCTGCGATCCACAGGTGTGCCTCTGACAGGGCCGTATTCGCGATAACGATAATCGCGAGCGGAAGGCTGGTTTTAGCCACGGGTGCAAAGTCGATCCCTCGCATTTTCGGCAGCGCCCGCAAGGCAGGGACAAGGCTGGCGAAGGACAACGGAACACAGAGCGCAGCAGCAATCGCCGTGATCCACACTATCTGCGTTAAGTCGGGGGTTTGTCCGAGGAAGAAGGCCAAAGCGCAGGCGATGAACAGCATAAGGTTGAACGAAAACACTTCGTGCAGGCCAAAGTCGGTCATACGTCCGAAGGCGCGCAGTATATGAGCAATGGCTTGGGTCGTGGCGCGTGCGATAATCCAAATAAGCAGGATCGCCATGTAGGGCACGGTCCCGTCTGACATCAGGATTAGGGGCATAAACAGGACTGCAAAGCCGCAGGTGATGCTGAACGCTATGACGAGGAACAGCCCGCTACCCCGAAGGACTGGCCATCCACGATCAGATCCCGACAGCAGCGGCACCGTACTTTGGTTAAACCCTCCGAGCGCAATCAAGGCCGCCACTTGAGCAAAGCTCGTCAAAAGAAAATACGTGCCTAGGCTCTCAATGGGCAGAACGCGCGCCAAAAGCACATTGATCCCAAAGCCGAGCACCATGGTGCTGACGCGGGCAATAGCGAGGATCACGCTGCCCTTTATGGCTGTTTTCTCAGTCGACATAGCCCGCCCGTCGCATCAGAGCAGGGGCGAGAGAGGCCTCAATCCGCGCGATTTGGCTCGCTGTCAGCCGATCCCGCCATCCATCGATCCGCCCGCCGCGAAAGGTTGGTGAGGACGGGTCAAAGACTTGGTCAACCTTTGCCCAGAGATCATCGGTCATAGGGACGTTGAGATGCGCGGCGATGGCCTGAAAACACGCCGATTGCGCGTCTGCTGTACCGCCCCCTTGGGGCCCAATGAGGTCTTCGAATTTTATGATCAGTGTGCCGTCATGCTGGCCCCAATTAAGCACGCTCTCGAACGCGTCATTCAGCGATTTGACAACCAGTCCTGGCGGATTGGCGTAACCGCCGTGTATGGTGAAATCGACGCGTTCGTCCTCTGTCAGTGTCTCGTAAAAGGGGCGCAAATAGTGGTTCCAGTTCCGCGCATCCAAGACATAGGGGATCATCGAGGCCGCTACAGCGCGAGGGTCACGCAGGATGGTGATGGCCTTCGTCTGAGTGGCGTCAAAGGCCTCTATTGCGGCGGGGCTGAATGGCATATGTGCTTTGCCAAAAGAGGTCAGCGGGCGGTTTCGGAGCCAGCTTTCGAACACGGAGCGGGGAACGAAATAGGGCGAAAAGACCCCGACGGGAACGTCCGTGGGATGCACGCTCTGATCGCGATTTCCGTAGCCGCGCAGCCGTCCCCAACGCCCCGCCGTTCGACGGTCGAGGAAAGGTGGCGGTGTGAGACCGATCTTATCCGTCGCCCGTTCGAGAACGGTTCGCCCATTTTCACGCGCCGCGCCACCCAAGACCATGAGCGCCTTTTCGAGCAGATGCGTCCCGCTCTTGGGAAGCGAATTGACCAGAACGTTCTGTGTCATGCGGCGCCCCCGATCTGTTCGAAGACCGACAGAAGGGTTTCGCGGAATCGCTCACGGCGGCGGCTGGCCCATTGGGGATCGATTTCCGTGGGGGTGGAGGTCATCGCTTCGGTCAGGGCCGCCGCAAATTCCACGCCGGTCTGAGCGGTTCGGACATGCGATGGCGCGTCATTGATCCCGCGCAAGGCCAAGGGCGTCACGACCATCGGGACGCCAACCGAAATGCCTTCGATGGTTTTGAGCTGGATGCCCGATCCTACGACCGTCGGGACGGCGAGCGCACGGCAAGCGCGCATGAACTGCCCCGCGTCGGGAACGCGCCCCAGTTTCTTCACGCGGGGATCGTTGGTTGGCAACGTCTCCGAACCACTGCCAGCAATGGCGACGGTGAGGTTGGTCGGCAGATGGGGTAAGAAGTCGGCGAGAAACCACAGGATGCCTTGGCGGTTTACGTCCCACTGCCAGCTTCCGATGAGGCCGATGTCATAGGATTTCGGCGGCGCGGGCTGGGTCAAGTCGAACGCTTGTCCGGGCAGGTCGATGACGGTGATCTTGTCGGCGGGGATGCCCAAACGGGCAAGGCCATCGCGGTCCGCGTTGGATAGGGTGACGGTGGCGCTGCATTCGGCCCCCAGAGTCGTCTCTTTGGCCATGAGTAACTGTGCCTCACGGCCATATATCGCTCGTTTTGCAGTCGAACCGTTCTGCGCGATGTCATTATAGAGTGAATGTTCCAAATTGTGCGCGATGAACAGTTTGCGGGTGGGCAGGTCGGGCAATTCCGCGACCCAACCCATATGCGCGTGGTCGATGATCAGGACGTCGGCCCCGTCACGCATCGCGTTTCGCAACGCGCGGACATATTCGGTGCTTTTGAACTTGGTCTGGGTAAAGGGCGCATGGGTGAGGAACGCCCGCGCCAGCCACCACATCCGGCGCCACCCCGCATCGGCCATCTCGATAAACCACGGCCCAGCAGAATAGACCGATGGATCGGGGGGCAGCGGGCCGCGACCCACCCGTTCATATCCAACGACCCTGACCTCGGCGCCATTGTCGCGCAGAACGTCGATGAATTCCTGCGAACAAATCTCACCGCCATTGGCCCGCTCATCGGGCAGGACGGTGGTGGCGAAAACAACGCGTAACCCTGACAGACTGGACATCGCTATACCGTCCCTGTGCCTGTGGTCAGGACGCGAAACACGAATTTCGGGGCGAGGATGAGATACCGCCGCCACAGCCTGCGAGGTTCCTGAAGCAGCCGGAACGACCATTCCAATCCAATGCGTTGCATCCATTTCGGGGCGCGTTCAACGGCACCAGAATGGAAATCGAACGCGGCCCCGACGCCGATCATCGTTGCGTTGATGCGCCCAAGGTGATCCGCCATCCAGATGTCTTGCTTTGGCGACGAAATCCCGAGCCAAACGACGTCGGCACCGCTGTTGTTGATTTGCGCAATGACCCTCGCGTCTTCGGTCGGCGTCAGAGGGCGAAAGGGCGGGCAATAGGTTCCAACGATCTGGGCACCATGGGCTGTAAACCTCTGCGCAAGCGCTTCTGCGATCCCGTCTTTACCACCGTAAAAGAAGTGCTTTAGGTCATGATAGGCGGGATCGGTGAGTAGTTTTTCCATCAGGTCAGGGCCGCAGGTACGGCTGACCGCATGGCCCTTGATCCGCCCAAGAAGCGCGACAGGTGCGCCGTCGGGCACGTTCATCGCCGCGTTTTTCGCAATCGCCAGAAGGTCGGGTGTCTCTGCCATGACCATCAGGCTCGCCACATCGCGGCAGCCGACATAGCGAGACTGCCCACCTTTCCACCCATGAATGCGGTCAGCGGCGGATTGGAGGTTTGTCGCGGTGATCGGCACGCCGAGGACGTCATAGATCACGTCATCAAAAGCGACCCTAGCCATTGGTGATCCAATCCGCGTAGGTCTGCGCGATCCCTACTTTGAGATCACGCGCGTTGTTCCAGCCCAACGCATGCAGGCGCGAACTGTCCATCAGCTTGCGCGGGGTACCGTCGGGCTTTGTGGTGTCCCACGTCAGGGCCGCGTCATAGCCGACGACCTCTGCGATGGTTTCGGCCAGTTCTCTGATCGTCACCTCAACGCCAGACCCCACGTTGATGTGGTAGTCGCCCGAATAGTTGCGCAGGAGGAACACCAGAGCGTCAGCCAGATCATCGCAATGCAGGAATTCTCGTAGCGGAGTGCCCGTGCCCCAAACGACGACCGCTTTGTCACCACGCTCTTTGGCTTCGTGGAACTTGCGCAATAGCGCAGGAAGGACGTGGCTGGTCGCTAGATCGTAAGTGTCGCCCGGACCGTAGAGGTTCGTCGGCATGGCCGAAATCCAGTCGCGGCCATGTTGTTTGCGGTAGGCTTGAACCAGTTTGAGGCCCGCGATTTTCGCTATCGCATACCATTCGTTCGTCGGCTCCAATGCACCCGTGAGGAGGCTGGCTTCTTGGATCGGTTGGTCCGCGAATTTGGGGTAAATACAGGAAGAGCCGAGGAACAGCAGGCGTTCCACATCGGCCTCATTGGCGGCATGGAGGATGTTCGCCTCGATCATCAGGTTCTCGTAGAGGAAATCCACGGGGTAGGTAGCGTTCGCGTGGATGCCGCCGACCTTCGCGGCAGCGAGCACGATTGCGTCGGGTTTGGTTGCAGCCATCCAATCGTGGACGGCCTTTTGGTTCACCAAATCGACCACCTCACGGCCTGCGGTGATGACCTCGCAGCCCTCGGACGCTAGACGCCGCACGACCGCGCCACCGACCATACCGCGGTGTCCCGCGACCCAGATGCGTTTGCCCGTCAGATCGTAGGTCATGTCAGCCCTCCAGTGCCACAGGCAGTTCGAGCCCGTATTCCCTGAGTAGTTGGAGGCGCCGCGCGGATTTGTGATCCTCGGCGACCATTTCGGCGCACATCTGTTGGGCGGTGATTTCTGGCACCCAGCCGAGCACTTTCTTGGCCTTGGTCGGATCACCCAATAGCGTTTCAACTTCTGCGGGGCGGAAGTAGCGCGGGTCGATGCGCATGATCACGTCCCCCACTTTCAGCGCGGGGGCCAAGTCGCCTTTGATGCCCGCCACAGTCGCTACCTCATCGACGCCTTTGCCTGTGAACTCGACTGAAATGCCCAACTCTGCGGCGGTCCACGTGATGAATTCGCGTACGGAATACTGGACCCCTGTCGCGATAACAAAATCCTCGGGCGCGTCCTGTTGGAGCATCATCCACTGCATCCGCACGTAGTCTTTGGCGTGGCCCCAATCGCGCAGGCTGTCGATGTTGCCCATGTAGAGGCAATCTTCGAGGCCGAGCGCGATGTTCGCCAATCCGCGGGTGATCTTGCGGGTCACGAATGTCTCACCACGACGCGGGGATTCATGGTTAAAAAGGATGCCGTTGCAGGCATACATGCCGTAGCTTTCGCGGTAGTTCACGGCGATCCAATAGGCATACATTTTCGCCACCGCGTAGGGCGAACGCGGGTAAAACGGTGTCGTCTCGCGCTGCGGGGTTTCTTGGACGAGGCCGAAGAGTTCAGAGGTCGAGGCCTGATAGAACCGCGTCTTTTTCTCGAGGCCGAGGAAACGGATTGCCTCAAGGGTACGTAGGGTGCCCATCGCATCAACGTCGGCGGTGTATTCAGGTGCCTCGAACGACACTGCCACATGGGACTGCGCGCCCAAGTTATAAATCTCATCGGGCTCAATATCGCGGATCAGGCGGGTCAGGTTCGATGTGTCCGTCAGGTCGCCGTAGTGCAGTTTGAAGCGCGCATTGTCGGTGTGTCGATCTTCGTAAATGTGGTCGACGCGCTGGGTGTTAAAGGATGATGCACGGCGTTTGATCCCGTGAACTTCATAGCCTTTAGACAATAGGAATTCCGCTAGGTAACTGCCGTCTTGGCCAGTTACCCCCGTAATAAGAGCTTTTTTCATGAAGGTTAGCCTTTCGCTCCTTGTCCGCGAGCATAGACATCTTCGTATCGAATGATGTCATCTTCACCGAGGTAGGCACCCGTCTGGACCTCGATCAGGACCATCGGGACTTTGCCTGGATTTCTCATGCGATGTACCGCGCCGAGGGGGATGTAGACCGATTCATTTTCCGTCACCAATTGGACCTTGTCGTCGATGGTGACCTCGGCGGTGCCCGTCACGACAATCCAGTGTTCGGCACGGTGGTGGTGGCTCTGTAATGACAGGGCCGCACCGGGGTGCACGTGAATGCGTTTGACCTGAAAGCGGTCGCTGATGGCGAGGCTTTCGAACCAGCCCCACGGGCGGTGATCTTTGGGAAAGGTGGTCGCCTGCGTCGATCCTTTGGCCTTGAGCGCGTCGACGGCTTTCTTCACGTCTTGGGCGCGGGACATGTCGGCGATCAAAACCGCATCGTTCATCGCGATGGCCATGACGTTTTTCAGACCGATGCCCACGACCTCTAGTCGGTCGCTGTCAGACCGCAACAGGCTGTCGGCGCAGTCAATCGCGGTTGCTTCGCCAGAGGTGACCACGCCGTTGGTATCCGCGTCGCTTTCGCGCCAGACGGCATCCCAGCCGCCCAAGTCGGACCAGCCGCCGTCAAAGGGTACGACCGACAGGTTGTCGGCCTTTTCCATCACGGCATAGTCGATAGAGATGTCTTTGGCACCCGCCCACGCCTCAGGCCCGAGGCGGCAGAAGCCGAGGTCGACATGACCCGTTTCAATCGCTGCCGTTACGGGGGCGATCAGGTCGGGGGCATGGGTTTCAAAGGCTGCGATGATGTCGCGAGCGCGGAAGAGGAATATACCAGCGTTCCAGAGGAACGACCCCTCGGCCAACATCTGCACGGCGCGTTCGGCGTCTGGTTTCTCGACAAACCGTTTGAGCGCAACTGGCTGGCCGTCCGACGGGGTCGATAGTTCGAGATAGCCGTAGGCCGTTTCGGGATGGGTTGGGGTGATCCCAAAAGTTACAAGTTGACCGCTGTCAACGGCGCTGAAGCCAGCCTCAATCGCGGTCTTGAACGCTTTGGTATCAGGAATGATATGGTCGGATGGCGCGACCAGCAGAACCGCATCAGGGTCTTTGCGCGCGACATAAAGGGCCGCAGCGAGGACCGCAGGCGCAGTGTTGCGTCCTTCGGGTTCGATCATAATCGCGCCGGGGTCGATGCCGACCTCTTGCAACTGCTCGGTCACGATGAACCTGAAATCGGAATTGGTGATTACGATTGGCGCCGCGAAATCGGAGCCTGTCATGCGGAGGGCCGAACCTTGGAACAGGGTCTTATCACCAACAAGCGGCACGAACTGCTTTGGATAGGACTTACGGGACAACGGCCAGAGCCGTGTGCCAGAACCGCCGCAAAGTATAATCGGTGTAATCATTTTCTATCCAAAGGTGTCGCAATGGGGCCGTGGTAGGGCCGTGGGGTAAATGTAGCAAGTGAACCGCAGTAAGTGCGCGGAAATTCCAAACATTTTCATAAAAATGCGCGGAACCTTCGCAGAGTATTTTGGGAAATGGTTAAAAATTCGAGAAGAAATAAGCAGTGATTTGAAAGACTCGGGGGTCAGATTTCAAATGGGAAAATTCACTGCCATAAGTGGACTGAAAGGAGTCATGATTTGAAAATTGATCAATTTGCGGGTCAATTGATTGCAAATTAGCATCAATACAGTCAAAAGACCCATTTCAAAATTCTTGGCAAAACAGGATTATAGCTGAAACTTCCATTCTAGGTGACAGCAATGCCTGCACGGCCCATGACCGCGTTCACACGCTCTATGAAATTCGCTCCTGAAGCTGACCTGCTTCAATCGCTGATCCAGCAGGCCGATTTGTCGGCAGAGACGCGCACCAAAATCTCGGCGCGTGCGGCGGATTTGGTTCGGAATATCCGCTCCTCTGCGGATCCGAGTCTGATGGAGCACTTCCTGTCTGAATACGGTCTATCGACCCGTGAAGGCGTCGCGCTCATGTGTTTGGCCGAAGCCATGCTGCGCGTGCCAGACGCGGACACCATCGACGCACTTATCGAAGATAAGATCGCGCCGTCGGACTGGGGCAAACATTTGGGTGAAGCGTCATCGTCGCTGGTGAACGCTTCGACTTGGGCGCTGATGCTGACGGGCCGCGTGCTCGACGATGAAAAGCCGGGGATGGCTGGCGTTCTGCGTGGCGCGATCAAACGTCTGGGCGAACCCGTGATCCGCACAGCCGTTGGGCGTGCGATGAAGGAAATGGGCCGCCAGTTCGTTCTGGGCGAAACCATCGTAAAGGCGCTCGACCGCGCGGCAAAGCTAGAGGCGCAGGGCTACACCTACAGCTACGATATGCTGGGCGAGGCTGCGCGCACCGCCGAGGATGCCCGCCGTTATGCGATCGCCTATTCCAACGCTATCGATGGGATCGCGGCGTCGTGCACCAAAGGTAGCGTTGAAGCGAACCCTGGGATTTCGATCAAACTCTCCGCGCTTCACCCGCGTTACGAGGTCGCTCACGAGGACCGCGTGATGGCCGAACTGGTGCCCGTGGTTCTGGAACTTGCGCAAAAGGCCAAAGCGGCAGGCATGGGGTTCAACATCGACGCCGAAGAACAGGACCGTCTGGTTCTCTCGCTCAAGGTGATTGAGGCGGTTCTGTCCGACGAAAGCCTCGCGGGTTGGGACGGGTTTGGCGTTGTGGTTCAGGCCTATGGTAAGCGGGCAGGGGCGGCGCTGGATTGGCTTTATGAAACCGCAACACGCCTCGACCGTCGGATCATGGTGCGCCTTGTAAAGGGTGCCTATTGGGACACCGAAATGAAACTGGCGCAGGTGCAAGGCCTCGACGGGTTTTCGCTGTTCACCTCGAAGGTTGCGACCGATGTGAGCTATATTTCCAACGCGAAAAAGCTGTTCGACTACACCGACCACATCTACCCGCAGTTCGCGACACATAACGCCCATACCGTTGCCGCTATTCTGGAAATGGCAGAGGGTCGTCCGTTCGAATTCCAGCGCCTTCATGGCATGGGTGAACGTCTGCATGACATCGTGCTCAAGGACACCAAAGGTCGCTGCCGCATTTATGCGCCTGTCGGCGCACATCGTGACCTGCTCGCTTACCTCGTGCGTCGCTTGCTCGAAAACGGTGCGAACTCGTCGTTCGTGCACCAGATCGTGGACGAGGCCGTTTCGCCCGAATTGATCGCGACCGACCCGTTTGAAGCGGTCAAGACAGCGGCGGCCCCATCAGGCCTTGTCCTCCCATCCGAGATTTTCGGCGCTGGGCGCACAAACTCCAAGGGTTGGGATTTGAGCGATGAACAAACGCTGGCAGAGGTCTTTGCCGCGCGTGATGTGGCCTTGCCCAACGCTGGCCCAATCACGGTGTCGCCAGCGACAGGCGTGGAGGTTCCCGTGATCAATCCTGCAACGGGTGAAACCATCGCGACCGTGGTCGAGGCTGACAGCGCAACCGTTGAACGCGCCATTGCGGATGCAAAGGTGTGGTATGCGCCTGTTGCTGAACGTGCGGCGGTCTTGCGCAAGGCGGCTGACCTCTATGAGGAAAACTACGGTCTGATCTTTGCGGCCCTTGCCCAAGAGGCAGGCAAGACGTTGCTCGATGCTGTTGGTGAAGTGCGCGAGGCGGTCGATTTCCTGCGCTACTACGCGGATCAGGCCGAAGAGGCGGATCACTTCCCACGGGGTATCTTTACCGCGATTAGCCCTTGGAACTTTCCCTTGGCGATTTTCACGGGCCAGATTGCGGCAGCGTTGGCCGTTGGGAACGCTGTTCTGGCCAAGCCAGCAGAACAAACGCCCGTTGTTGCCGCCATCGCCGTGCGCCTGATGATCGAAGCGGGCGTTCCCGCCTCTGCGCTGCAACTTCTGCCGGGGCAGGGTGGCACGGTGGGGGCTGCGCTGACATCGGACAAACGGATTGCGGGCGTGGTGTTCACGGGTTCGACCGATACGGCGCTGATCATCCGTAAGTCCATGGCGAAGCATATGTCGCCGTCTGCGCCGCTAATTGCGGAAACGGGTGGTCTGAATGCGATGATCGTCGACTCGACCGCGCTGCCAGAACAGGCCGTGCGCGATGTTGTGGCCTCGGCCTTCCAATCGGCGGGTCAGCGGTGTTCCGCCCTGCGCTGCCTTTACATCCAAGAGGACGTCGCGCCGCATGTGATCGATATGATCAAGGGCGCGATGGACGAGCTGGTTGTTGGTAATCCGTGGAACCTGAACACTGACGTCGGCCCAGTCATCGACCAAGACGCTTATTCAGAAATCGGTGCCTATATCGACGCCGCCAATGGGTCCGTCCTGCATCAACTGCCCGTGCCGAATGCAGGTAACTTCATCGCGCCGACTATGATCAAGGTGAACGGGATCGAAGATCTGGAGCGCGAGATTTTCGGACCAGTGCTGCATGTTGCGACCTTTAAGGGGGCGAACCTGCAAAAGGTGATTGATGCGGTGAACGCAAAGGGCTTTGGCCTGACCTTTGGACTGCACACCCGCATTGATAACCGCGTCCAAGAAGTCGCGGACGGCATCCATGTCGGGAACCTTTACGTGAACCGTAACCAGATCGGCGCAGTCGTCGGTAGCCAGCCGTTTGGCGGTGAGGGGCTGTCGGGCACTGGACCAAAAGCTGGCGGTCCGCAGTACCTCTATCGATTTGCGGCACCGAAATCGGCAGCAAAGGGCGCGGATTGGGAAACGGCTGCGGACCTGTCGGATACCCAAGACGCAATCAACGCGGCTAAGTCTAATGGCATCATTCGTCAGATCGAACTCCCCGGTCCAACGGGTGAGGCCAATACGCTCTCTATCCTGCCACGCGGCCCGATCCTTTGCATGGGTCCAGGGGTAGAGGCTGTAGCGGCACAGGTCGCAGCGGTCGAGGCCTTGGGCGGTGTCGCGATTGCGGTGCAGGGTGAACTGGCGCCCTCTGCGCTCGCCACGCTGAACGGGTTCCACGGTGCGATCTGGTGGGGCAACGGTGCGCGCCCCTATGTGGAGGCACTTGCGCGTCGTAAGGGGCCGATCATTCCGCTGATCACGGATATGCCTGACCTTGGGCATGTGACGCACGAACGGCACCTGTGCATCGACACAACAGCCGCAGGGGGCAATGCAGCCCTGCTCGCTGGATAAACAAAAACGCCCGCCACATTCAGCGGGCGTTCCTCTTAGTCCTCGCCAAAGAGGTCGCGGGTAAAGACCTTATCCGCGACATCCCGAATATCGTCGGTCATACGGTTGGCGATGATCACATCGCATTGGTGTTTGAAGGCGTTCAGGTCGTGGATAACCTCTGACCCAAAGAAATCAGGCGCATCGAGGACGGGTTCGTAGACCACGACCTTGATCCCTTTGGCCTTTACCCGCTTCATGATGCCTTGCACCGACGACTGGCGGTAATTGTCCGACCCTGCCTTCATCACAAGGCGATAAACGCCGACCTGCTTCGGCTTCATCGCGATAATGCGGTCAGACAGGTAGTCTTTGCGGGTTCTGTTCGCATCCACAATCGCCGCGATGAGGTTCTGCGGCACCTCAGAGTAGTTCGCGAGGAGCTGCTTGGTATCCTTGGGCAAGCAGTAGCCGCCGTAGCCAAAGGACGGGTTGTTATAGTGGCTGCCGATACGGGGATCGAGGCTTACGCCTTCGATGACCTGACGGCTGTCCATGCCGCGCGACAGGGCATAGCTGTCGAGTTCGTTAAAGAACGCGACACGCATGGCGAGGTAGGTATTGGCAAAGAGGTTGATCGCTTCGGCCTCGGACGGGTCGGTGAAAAGAACCTCAACGTCTTTGGTGATTGCCCCTTCAAGCAGAAGATCTGCAAAGCGGCGGGCACGGTCCGAACGTTCGCCAACGATGATCCGGCTGGGGTGCAGGTTGTCATAGAGGGCGCGGCCTTCGCGCAGGAATTCAGGCGAAAAGATCACTTGGTTGGTGTTTAACTCTTCGCGAACCCGTTCGACAAAGCCCACGGGGATCGTCGATTTAACGACAATCGTTGCCTTGGGGTTTTGTGCAATAACGGCACGGATGACATCCTCGACCGAGGAGGTGTCAAAGTAGTTGTTCTGCGGGTCGTAGTTCGTGGGCGTCGCGACGATCACAAACTCTGCATCGCGGTAGGCATCCGTGCTGGTCGTGGCGGAAAGGTTGAGGTTCCCACGCGACAGATACTCTTGCATCTCTTTGTCAACGATCGGGCATTTGCCACCGTTCACCATCTGCACGCGGTTTTCCGAAATATCGACTGCGGTCACCTCGTTGTTTTGCGACAAAAGCACAGCGTTCGAGAGGCCCACATAGCCCAGTCCTGCAACGGCAATCTTCATCTTAGACCTCGTAGTAATCGCGATACCAATCGACAAAGGCTTGCACCCCGTCGCGGACATTCGTTTGTGGTTTGTAACCCGTCAGCGTCTGCAAAAGCGATGCATCGGCCCAGGTCGCGGGCACGTCGCCCGCTTGCATCGGCATCATGTTGCGGGTTGCGGTTTTGCCTGTCGCCTCTTCGATCGCGGCGATGAAATCGGTCAGTTGAATACTGTCAGAGTTGCCGATGTTCACCACGCGCCACGGGGCCACAGGGGAAAGGCTGTCGCCCTCGGGCACCTCGTCCAGACGTTCGGGAACTGCGTCAATCAGCAGGCGGATGCCTTCAACGAGGTCGGTCACATAGGTGAAGTCGCGCTTCATATCGCCGTGGTTATAAACGTCGATCGGATCACCGTTCAGGATCGCCTTTGTGAACTTGAACAGTGCCATATCGGGGCGTCCCCACGGGCCGTAGACCGTAAAGAAGCGGAACATCGTCACGGGCAGGTGGTAGAGGTGCGCATAGGAATGCGCCATCGCCTCTGTCGCCTTTTTGGTGGCGGCATAGAAGGACATCTGATGGTCCGCTTTGACGGTTTCCTGATAGGGCATCACCGTGTTCGCACCATAGGCCGAAGAGGTCGAGGCCAGCAGCATGTGCGCGGGCGGATAGGCGCGGGCGGCCTCTAGAATTTCAAAGGTGCCGACGATGTTGCTTTCCAGATAGGCACGCGGATTGTCGATGGAATACCGCACGCCTGCCTGTGCTGCGAGGTGGATGATGACGTCAGGGGTTTCCTCTGCAAAGAGGGACATCATCAGGCCCGGCGCTTCGATATTGTCGTTGATGACGCGGAAGTTCGGGTTCTGTAGAAGGATCGATTGGCGGCGCTGTTTCAGCGCGACATCGTAGTAGGCCGACAGGTTGTCGATGCCGACAACACGGAACCCATCGTCGAGCAGCTTTTGGCAAAGGTGAAACCCGATAAAGCCCGAAGAGCCCGTTACCAGTGCGGTTCGTTGTTGCGTTGTCATTCTTACAAAACCTCTGCGGCCACGCGGGCCATATATGTCTCAACCAGTTCGACCGCGTCTGCGGCGCTCTGGGATTGTGCGTAAACGCGGAATTCGGGGGCGTTGCCCGATGGGCGAAGGTGAACGACCTGACCATTGTCAAAATTCACCCGCAGGCCGTCGGTCAGATCAATGTTTTTGATGCTGCCTGAGGACGCGAAAAAGGTCTCTCGCGCAGTGTCATCTTCGATCAGGGTCGACAGGAATACGGCCGCCTTATCGCGGTTGATCTCTTGCACGCGGTCAGCGGCGGTAAAGCATGGCGGAAGTTCGGCAACGCAGTCGGCCAAGGATTTGCCCGCCAAGTTTGCCGAGGCAAGCGGGGCGATAATCGGCAATAGGCTATCGCGGGTCATAAGCGGGGGCAGCGGGCCTTTCAAGGTCGCCTCAAACCCGATCAGGAACCCGCCATTGGCTTCAAATCCGACCACATGGTTAGCTGGGTTCTTTTGCGCCTCTTCCATTGCGGCGATCACATAGGGCGATCCGATCCGCGTCAGGTGGACCGATCCAAACTCTGGCATACGGCGCACCATGTCGTTCGATGACACGGGGGTGCAGATCGTATCCGCAGTGAGCAAGAGCGCGGTCATCACGCCCAGCACATCGCCGACAATGACTTGACCGTTTGCATCCGTGACCATCGGACGGTCCGCGTCCCCGTCGGTCGACACAATCGCATCGAGCCCATGTTCGCGGCAGAGTGTTTCGAGCATGGTGCGCGTCTCGGGATCGACAGCTTCGGTATCGACGGGGATGAATACTTCGGACCGACCAAAGCGCACGACAGTCGCGCCCAAGGCTGTCAAAACATCCGCCATGATGTCACGCGCGACAGAGGAATGTTCATAGACGCCGATGGTCAGCCCAGCGAGGCTCTCAGCGCCAAAAGCGGTCACATAGCGGGCGATATAGGGGGTAGTGGCGTCGATCTGGTCGAGCGCGCCATTGCCCGCTGCGGGAGCCTGTCTCGCGGCATAGGCCGCACTGATTGCGACCTCGTCCTCTTTGCTGATCTCACCCGACGGCACGTAGAACTTTAGCCCGTTGCGATCGGCGGGGATGTGGCTGCCTGTTACCATCACGGCTGCCGCGCCTGCGGACATTGAGGCCAAGGCCAGTGCGGGAGTCGGCACTGCACCGCAATCCACCGCACGAATACCGACGGCACGAGCGGCAGCAATCACTTGGTCCGCGATGTCAGGTGACGATGGCCGCAGGTCCCGACCAACAAAGAGCGCACCACCATGAGGGCAGACCGACAAAAACGCCTGTACATAGGCTGTCACCAGCTCGGGTGTGAGTTCAGTGACAAGTCCACGCAAGCCACTGGTGCCAAAAGAGGGTGCCATCCGATAGTCCAAGATCAACGTTATAAAATATGGCGCGACCCTAGCGTTCAGGGACGATCATGCAACCTATAACGGCAAGCCTCGGGCTTTGTTCAGAAAGATGTGGCAATCACGCATGGGTTCGGATTTGATCGCTGCAAACAAGGGGACCCCCATGACGCTACTTCAATCCATCACCCGATCCGCCGCTGATCCTGTCGAGAGCCGCCCAGACCCGTCCAAGGTCATCGCAGGCGATCCCGTCTTTACCTCGTGGGACATCGAGGATCGCGACGGCATCTATGCGGGGATTTGGCAGGCGACACCGGGGGTTTGGAAGGTGTCTTATGACGAATGGGAATACTGCCGCATCCTTGCGGGACACTCGATCCTGCGCGGGGATGATGGATCAGAGAAAACCGTTAAAGCGGGCGATAGCTTTGTCATCCGACCAGGGTTTTCGGGCACGTGGGAAGTCATTGAAACAACGGTCAAAGACTACGTGATCAAGGTGTAAAGGCGGGGATTTGGTGGAGCCTAGCGGGATCGAACCGCTGACCTCCTGCATGCCATGCAGGCGCTCTCCCAGCTGAGCTAAGGCCCCATCAATGTAGGCATTTCTGCCGTGCTGCGCTGATTATGCGCTGGCTCGGGCGGGTGCAAGTGCAAATTTCGCCCGAGCCGGAATTTTTTAGTCTTCGTCGTCGCCTGCAGCAACGTCGCCCAGATCATCGAACGACACGGTATCGTCGTCGTCTTCGTCGAGCACATCATCGCCCAGATCTACGTCTTCGTCGTCATCATCGTCGAGGATCAGATCATCATCCGCGTCTTCGACCTTCATTTTTTTGGTCTGCGCGTCTTCGGCGTCCGCAATCATGGTGCGGGTTTTCGAAGTGTCGATGTTCACGACCTCGCCCGTGTAGGGGCTAACGATCGGGTTTTTATTCAGGTCGTAAAAACGCTTGCCTGTGGTTGGGCAAATCCGTTTTGTTCCCCATTCTTCATTGGGCATGGCTATCCCTTCAATCTGTCACGCTCTTGCGGTGGAATGATGCCACCTGCCATAAGCCATCCATGGTGTCAAAGGCTTTGACACCGGTTTACATCAGGAACAGGCATATGAGCCGTATAACGCTTGCTGGCAACCCCCCGATTTCGGTGAATCTGCGCCGTTCTGCACGTGCGCGGCGAATTTCGCTGCGAATCTCGCGGTTGGATGGTCGCGTGACGCTGACAATGCCGACCCGCGTGGATGAACGCGAAGGAATCGCCTTTGTGCGGGAACGGGAGCTTTGGCTGCGGTCACATCTGGACAAGATCGGAGAAGAGCGCACCGTTCGGATCAACGGAACGGTTCTATTTCGCGGGGATGAGGTTCCCGTTTTGGGCACGACTGCCAAACGGGTGCGGTTCACGGGCGAGGTTCTAGAGGTGCCCAACGAGCCTGATCGGGCAGGGACGCGCGTTCTGGCCTTTCTGAAACATCAGGCCCGTGATGCATTGGCCGAAGCATCAGATCGTTATGCAGCCCGACTGGGGCGTAGCTATGGGCGACTGAGCCTACGGGACACGCGGTCGCGGTGGGGGTCGTGCACCTCTGCAGGTGATCTGATGTATAGTTGGCGGCTGATTATGGCACCGCCAAAGGTGCTTGATTACGTGGCGGCCCATGAGGTCGCGCATTTGGTCGAGATGAACCATTCCCAAGCATTTTGGGATGTCGTGGCGGACATTTACCCCGACTATGAGGAACCTCGTCACTGGTTGAAAACCGAAGGTCAGGTTCTGCATCGGGTGCGGTTCAGCGATTGACGAGCGCAATTTTTGTGATCACAAACGACACATGATACCGTCTAGCCGCCCCACTGATCCCTCTGCCGCTGCCCATGAACGGGTGTATCGCACCCTGCGTATGCAGGTCATGCACGGAGAGATCATGCCGGGGGCTTCGTTGACCCTGCGTGGCATTGGCAAACAGTTCGACGTGTCCATGACCCCCGCCCGCGAAGCCGTCCGTCGTTTGGTTGCGGAAGGGGCGTTATTCTTGTCCTCATCGGGGCGCGTATCAACGCCAGAACTGTCCAATGAACGGATCGAGGAATTGGCGGCCCTGCGTGCGATGCTTGAACCCGAACTGGCGAGTCGCGCTTTGCCACGTGCGCACTTTGCTCTGATCGAACGGCTCGAGACGATCAATCAGGCGGTCAGTCAGATGGTCGCGCGGCATGATGCGATTGGCTATATCCGCATGAACCTAGAGTTCCACCGCACGCTCTATCTGCGGGCGCAGGCGCCCGCGATGTTGATGATGACGGAAACGGTCTGGCTCCAGATGGGACCAACGATGCGGGCGCTCTATGGGCGTCTGAACCGCAAGGAGCCGCCACCCCATCATCGTCTGATCCTATCAGCGCTCAAGGCAGGCGACGAACCAGGGCTGCGGCTTGCCGTGCGGGCTGATGTGACCCAAGGTCTACGGCTCCTTAGGGGTTAGACCGTCGCGGGTTGTCCCGCGCCTGCGTTCGCGATTTTCTGGATCAGATCGCGCATCACCTGTGCTGAAACCTGCAAGAGGGTCGCGATGCGGGCGATGGCGTCATATTCGCCCTGCTCAACCTTGCCGTCTGCAAAGGCGATGCGCATTGCGGCCTCCATCACGATATGGCGGTCGTTTTCGCTTAGGTCCGCACCAATGGCCGAAACCGCGTCGCTGTCTTGGGCGGTGTAATTCAGCATCTCGATGATCTGTTTCGGCGTATAAACGCAACCTGTGAGAGCGCTCAACGTCTGGGAAATCTGTTTGATCTCGCGTTGGTCATAGTCACCATCGCAGGTCGCGACATAGCACATCGCAGCCAAGGCATGGACGGCGGTTTCGTCGTTATAGCGGGACTTACGCGACCCGCGTTTGCTGGTCATGGCCTGCAAACCACCCCTGGAAGCGATGAGTTTCGTGAGCAAGCCGACACTTATGATGAACGCGATCAGACCATAGAACCCATAGTTGCGCAGTTTGATATCAGCAGGGGTTTCGGGAAAGAGGGGCACGTCGGCGGGGAACAGGCCAGCGGCCTTGCCCATGATCATTTGTTGGAGCGTGAGTTCGAAATAGCTATCGGCCTCGCAACGGTTCTCGGCGAGGACATAGCCCTGAACCTCAAAGGTCATTTGGGCCGACAAAAGAACGATGCCTTCACCAAGATAGCAAAGCGACATCGGATTGCCGTTGGGATCAACTTGGTCCGTTTCGGTGATGAATTGCAGGTTCTCGCCAAAGCCTGTGTTCGGAATGGAATATCGTTTGGCCTCTGCCTGTGATGGCATAAGGGCTAGGGTCAATAGGACCGAAAACAGGGTCATCATTCCGCGCATATCGCAGGCTCCTCGTTACATCTTGAGGACATTTGTGCCTGTGAATTGGGGCGGAGTTTGGACGGGATCGGGGAATTTCAGGAGCGCAAATGAAAAGGGCGACCCGAGGGCCGCCCTTTGGAAGTCTTAGCTGTGGATCGGGCCGTCGCCGCAAGCCAGTGCCGCCTCGCGGACCGCCTCTGAGTAGGTCGGGTGCGCGTGGCAGGTGCGTGCCAGATCTTCGGCAGCTGCGCCGAATTCCATCGCAACGCAGATCTCGTGGATCAGGTCGCCTGCTGCTGGTCCAATGATGTGCGCACCGAGGATACGGTCGGTTGCCTTGTCAGCGAGGATTTTGACGAAACCGTCGCCCATAAAGACAGCCTTTGCACGACCGTTGCCCATGAATGAGAATTTGCCCACCTTATAGGCGCGACCTTCGGCTTTGAGCTGCTCTTCGGTTTTACCGACCGAAGCGACCTCGGGTGCGGTGTAGATCACGCCCGGGATCACGTCGTAGTTCACGTGACCAGCCTGACCTGCGATAACCTCGGCAACAGCCATGCCTTCGTCTTCGGCTTTGTGCGCCAGCATCGGGCCTTCGATTGCGTCGCCGATGGCGTAAACCCCCGGAATGTTGGTCGCGTAGTGACCGTTGGTCGCGATCTGACCACGCTGGGTCATCTCTACGCCCAGAGCGTCGAGGCCGAGGCCTGCGGTGTAGGGGCGTCGACCTGTGGCGACCAGAACGACTTCGGCGTCGATGCTGTGTTCGCTGTCGTCTTTACGCAGTTTGTAGGTGACGGTGTTCTTGCCTTTGCCTTTGGCAACACCCTGAACCGCAGCGCCCATGACAAAGTTGAGGCCTTGTTTCGCGAGCATCTTTTGGAAGGTCTTCTGAACGTCGCCGTCCATACCTGGGGTGATCACGTCGAGGAATTCGACGACGGTCACATCAGCGCCGAGGCGTTTGTAAACCGATCCGAGTTCGAGGCCGATAACGCCAGCGCCGATTACAACCATCGATTTTGGGATCGATTTCAGAGCCAATGCGCCCGTCGAGGTCACAACGGTTTCCTCGTCAACTTCGATACCCGGTAGGGCAGAAGGTTCAGAGCCTGTTGCGATGATGATGTTCTTCGCCTCATGAATGTCGTCGCCGACTTTCACTTTGCCAGCTTCGGGGATGGAGGCCCAACCTTTGATCCAATCAACCTTGTTCTTTTTGAACAGGAATTCGATGCCTTTGGTGTTGCCGTCGATCACGCCCTGTTTGTAATCCAGCATCGCTGCCCAATCGACCTTGGGTTTCGCGACCTTGAGGCCCATTTTACCAAAGTTCTCTTCGGCTTCGTGCAGCGAGTGCGACGCGTGCAGAAGGGCCTTGGACGGGATGCAGCCTACGTTCAAGCAGGTGCCGCCGAGGGTGTCACGACCTTCGACAACTGCGGTCTTCAGACCCAGCTGGGCGCAACGGATTGCGCAGACATAGCCACCAGGGCCGGCGCCGATTACGATAACGTCATAGCTGGACATAGCAGTCTCCTGTTCAGTAGCCACCAGTGTGGCAAGCGTAGTCAAAAGAGAATGGCAGATGCAATCATCGCCATTGTTGCGAGAAATCCGACCATCCAAATCAGGCTACGCCAAGGGCGCCAGCCGAAATAGTAAGCCGGAACGTAGAGAACGCGGGCCGCGAGGTAGGTCCAAGCGCAGGCCGCGGAAAATCCGGTTGTTTTGTCCCCCAGCACGACCACAAGGACCGCGATGGTGAACATGATCAGCGCCTCGAAGTGGTTGTTCATGGCGCGGAAGAGGCGGCCCGTTTTGGTGCTGACCATCTCCATCAAAGGTTTGGTCAAACGGTCAGGGTCACGGGGGCTTGTTGTGACACCAGCGCCGAGTTCGAGGTTTGCACGGATCGACATCCAGCCAAACTGTAGGCCTTGCAGCAAAGCGGCATATGCGAGGGCTTCGAGTTCGGGGGTCATGAGTTCAATCGGTGCCTTTTGTTGAGAGGCCGGGGGGCTGTCTGCCCCCCGGACCCCCCGAGAGTTGTTAGTGCAAGGTGAAAGAGGCGGGGCCTCTTTGCCTTACAGGTCCATCAACAGACGGCGCGGATCTTCGAGGGCTTCCTTCACGCGTACGAGGAAGGTTACAGCGCCTTTGCCGTCAACGATGCGGTGATCGTAGGACAGAGCCAGATACATCATCGGGCGGATGACGACCTGACCGTTGATAGCCATCGGACGATCCTGAATTTTGTGCATGCCGAGAATACCGGACTGCGGGGGGTTCAGGATGGGCGAGGACATCAGCGAGCCGTAGACACCGCCGTTGGAGATCGTGAAGGTGCCGCCCTGCATTTCTGCCATGGACAGTTTGCCGTCACGTGCACGTGCGCCTTTGTCAGCGATCGCTTTTTCGATGTCAGCAAAGGACATCTGATCTGCGTCGTTGATCACCGGAACAACGAGGCCAGTCGGAGTGCCTGCAGCGATACCCATGTTTACATAGTTTTTGTAAACGATGTCGGTGCCGTCGATTTCAGCGTTCACTTCCGGCACTTCTTTCAGAGCGTGCACGCAAGCTTTGGTGAAGAAGGACATGAAGCCGAGTTTGACTTTGTGCTTCTTCTCGAACTGGTCTTTGTACTGGTTCCGCAGAGCCATCACTTCGGTCATGTCCACCTCGTTGTAGGTGGTGAGCATGGCGGCGGTGTTTTGCGACTCTTTCAGGCGGCGCGCGATGGTCTGGCGCAGCTTGGTCATTTTTACGCGCTCTTCGCGAGCAGCGTTTGCTTCAGAGCGCGGAGCAGCCGGTACAGCAGGAGCCGCTGCTTTAGGTGCGTTAAGAGCGTTCAGAACGTCCTCTTTCATCACGCGGCCGTCTTTGCCTGTGCCAGCAACAGAGCCAGCGGCCATGTTGTTTTCAGCCATCAGTTTCTTTGCGGACGGTGCGTCCTCAACATCTTTGCCAGCAGGTGCAGCAGCAGCGGCGGCAGGAGCAGCAGCAGGAGCCGCCGCTTGCGGTGCAGGAGCAGCGCCTTCGCCTTCGTTGATGTGGGCGAGGAGGGCGTCAACGCCAACGGTGTCGCCTTCGTTTGCGACGATATCGCCCATCACGCCAGCTGCCGGAGACGGCACTTCGACGGTGACCTTATCGGTTTCCAGCTCGCACAGCATTTCGTCAACGGCGACCGCATCACCCGGTTTTTTGAACCAAGTTGCGACGGTGGCTTCGGTGACGCTTTCGCCCAGAGTGGGCACGCGGACTTCGATGCTCATGGTTATTTTCCTTCGATGGTCAGCGCCTCGTTAACGAGGGCTTCTTGTTGGGCTTTGTGTTGGCTGGCGAGGCCCGTTGCGGGCGATGCCGATGGAGCGCGACCAGCGTAGACTGGACGCTTGTGTTTCGCTTTGATGCGGGTGAGGACCCATTCGATGTTGGGTTCAACAAAGGTCCATGCACCTTGGTTGCGCGGCTCTTCCTGACACCAAACCATTTCGGCGTCTTTAAAGCGCTCAAGCTCTTTCATCATCGACTGTGCTGGGAACGGGTAGAACTGTTCCAGACGCAGGATGTAGACATCGTCGATGCCGCGTGCGTCACGCTCTTCGAGGAGGTCGTAGTAGACCTTGCCCGAACACATTACGACACGCTTGATCTTGTCGTCAGAGACGAGGTTCGCTGTCGAACGACCGGTTTTCTTTTCGGTGTCCGCATCATCCCACAGAACGCGGTGGAACGACGAACCTTCGGAAAAGTCAGCCATATCCGAGACGCAGAGTTTGTGGCGCAGAAGCGATTTCGGCGTCATCAGAACCAGCGGCTTACGGAAGTTGCGGTGCAATTGGCGACGCAGGATGTGGAAGTAGTTCGCTGGGGTCGAGCAGTTTGCAACGATCCAGTTGTCACCACCACAGAGCTGCAAGAAGCGCTCGAGGCGTGCGGAAGAGTGTTCCGGACCTTGGCCTTCGAAGCCGTGCGGCAGGAGCATCACGAGACCCGACATACGGAGCCACTTCGATTCACCCGAACAGATGAACTGGTCGAACATGATCTGAGCACCGTTTGCGAAGTCGCCGAACTGGGCTTCCCACATGGTCAGAGCGTTCGGTTCAGCCAGCGAGTAGCCGTATTCGAAGCCCAGAACCGCGTATTCGGACAGCATGGAGTCGATCACTTCGTACTGAGCCTGACCCTCGCGGATGTGGTTCAGCGGATAGTAACGATCTTCGGTCTGCTGGTCGATGAAGGCCGAGTGACGCTGCGAGAAGGTGCCGCGTGTTGCGTCCTGACCCGACAGACGAACGGGGTAGCCTTCGAGCTGGAGCGAACCAAAGGCCAGCGCCTCTGCGGTTGCCCAGTCAAAGCCAGTGCCGCTGTCGAACATCGCCTTTTTCGCTTCGAGCTGGCGACCAACGGTTTTGTGTAGGTTGAAGCCCTCAGGAACGGTGGTCAGAGCCTTACCAACTTCTTTCAGGGTCGCTTCTTTCACCGCGGTTTTGCCGCGCTGATATTTGCCCTGTTTCTGACGGTCCATATGCGACCAACGGCCATCGAGCCAGTCAGCCTTGTTCGGTTTGTATTCGCGGCCTGCTTCGAACTCTTCGTTCAGAAGGGCTTGGAATTGGGCCTTCATATCCTCGATCTCGCCTTCGGGGATCAGGCCGTCTTTGACCAGACGCTCTGTGTAAAGCTGGAGCGTTGTTTTGTGCTTTTTGATGCGGTTGTACATCGCCGGGTTGGTGAACATCGGCTCGTCGCCTTCGTTGTGACCAAAGCGGCGGTAGCAGAAGATGTCGATGACAACGTCTTTGTGGAACTTCTGACGGAATTCGGTCGCAACTTTCGCAGCGTGAACAACAGCCTCTGGGTCGTCACCGTTCACGTGGAAAATCGGAGCTTCAACCACCAGTGCGTTGTCGGTCGGATAGGGCGATGAACGCGAGAAGTGCGGCGCAGTGGTGAACCCGATCTGGTTGTTCACAACGATGTGGATGGTGCCGCCAGTGCGGTGACCGCGCAGGCCCGATAGGGCGAAACATTCAGCCACAACGCCCTGACCTGCGAATGCAGCGTCACCGTGCAGAAGGATCGGCAGAACCGAGTGACGGGTCTGGTCGTTCATCTGGTCGGTTTTCGCGCGTGCCTTACCCAGAACAACGGGGTTCACCGCCTCAAGGTGGGACGGGTTCGCGGTCAGCGAGAGGTGCACTTCGTTGCCGTCGAACGAACGGTCAGACGACGCGCCGAGGTGGTATTTCACGTCGCCCGAGCCATCAACGTCTTCGGGTTTGAACGAACCACCCTGGAATTCGTTAAAGATCGCGCGGTAAGGTTTGGACATCACGTTTGCCAGAACCGACAAACGACCACGGTGCGGCATACCGATGACGATTTCCTTCACACCCAGCGCGCCCCCGCGCTTGATGATCTGTTCCATCGCTGGGATGAGGCTTTCGCCGCCGTCCAGACCAAAGCGTTTGGTGCCCATGTATTTTACATGGAGGAACTTCTCAAAGCCTTCGGCTTCGACCAGTTTGTTCAGGATCGCCTTACGGCCATTCTGGGTAAAGGTGATCTCTTTGCCGAAACCTTCGATCCGCTCTTTCAGCCAGCCCGCCTGTTCGGGATCGGAGATGTGCATGTATTGCAGGGCAAAGGTGCCGCAGTAGGTGCGGCGCACGATTGCCATGATTTCGTTCATGGTCGCAACTTCGAGACCCAGAACGTTGTCGATAAAGATCGGACGATCCATGTCCGCAGGCGTGAAGCCATAGGATTTAGGATCAAGTTCCGGATGCGGAACGGTGTCGCGCATGCCCAGCGGATCGAGATCAGCGATCAAGTGGCCACGGATACGATAGGCGCGGATGATCATCAGCGCACGGATCGAGTCCAGAACCGCGAGGCGAACTTGATCTTCGGTGATCGACGCGCCTTTTTCGGCGGCTTTCGCTTTGATCTTGTCCCCAGCCGCTTTGGCGTCTGCAGGCCACTGGCCATCCAGCGCAGCGGTCAGGTCGTCGTTCGGAACCGGCGGCCAGTCATGGCGGGTCCACGATGCACCAGCGGCTTCGGCTTTTGCCTCAGACGGAGTGTCGCCAAGCGATGCGAAGAAATCGCGCCAGCTTTCGTCGACTGCATTTGGGTTGTCAGCATAACGAGCGTAGAGCTGCTCAATATACTCCGCATTGTGGCCTTGCAGGAAGGAAGATGCGTGGAACACGTCGTTCGGGGATTGATCGTTCATAGTTTGAACCTCAGTTCGAGGGGGCGGGAATGGTCAGGCGCGTCAACACAGCGTTCGACGCGGCAAGGGGCGGGACTGGATCTGTCTCGGGAACCAGTTGAATGACGTAGATAGCGGCTTCGGTGCCGTCGGCCTGCATGCCCGAGAGGGTCATCATGCGGTAGCCATCGGTTACGGTGACTTCGTGGTCGTCGTATTGATCGGCACCGTCAAAGAAGTTGTCGGTCAGGCGACTGTCAGGGAGTGCGATCGCGCACTCGACCATCAGATCGCCATTGTCGGCACGGTAGCCCGCGAGCAAAAGCGTAGCGCCTTCTTGTTCGAGGATCGCACGGCCTTCGGACAGGGTGTTCGCATCGGGCAGGGCGGTGGACGCACGATAGGCCATGATCCCAGCCCAATCCGACGGCTGTTCTGGCACGTTGATCGGCAAGAACGCATCAGTCAGTCGAGCAATCGCCCCAACGCGGTCAGCCACATCAATCCAACCCTCAGAGGCGAGGCCATCGACGTAGGACACCTTACCATCACGCGTTTCGTAGCAGGTATCGAACGGAGGAGAGAGGCGATCGGGATCGTTCGACGCGCCATAGGCAAAGGCGCTGACGAGGATCAGACCAAGCGCGGCAATCAGCATCACAAACACACGAGGTGCGAGCGTTTCGCGCGAGGTCGAAAAATCGAAAATGGGGCGAAGGCGGCACATATCAGCAGCCTCCGCCAATAGCTTTGCCCGAAAATGCGCGACGAGCGGCCAGCACGAGGCTGACCGCTGCGTTTTGCATATGACGAGCACGCGGGCGCATCTTAGCCCTTGATCGCTTTCAGCACAGCTTCACCGAGCGTTGCAGGGCTGTCTGCAACGATGATGCCTGCCGACTTCATAGCTTCGATCTTGGATTCTGCGTCACCTTTGCCGCCAGCGACGATTGCGCCAGCGTGACCCATGCGACGGCCCGGAGGGGCTGTGCGGCCAGCGATGAAGCCAGCGGTCGGTTTCCAACGGCCTTTTTTGCGCTGCTCAGCGAGGAATTCCGCTGCTTCCTCTTCTGCAGAACCACCGATTTCACCGATCATGATGATCGACTGGGTTTCCGGATCGTCGAGGAACATGTCCAGCACGTCGATGTGCTCTGTGCCTTTGATCGGGTCGCCGCCGATACCAACAGCGGTCGACTGGCCGAGGCCGATGTCCGCAGTCTGTTTCACAGCTTCGTAGGTCAGGGTGCCCGAACGGGACACAACGCCAACCGAACCACGCTTGTGGATGTGACCCGGCATAATGCCGATCTTGCATGCGTCAGGGGTGATGATGCCTGGGCAGTTCGGGCCGATCAGGCGCGACTTGGAGTCGATCAGCGCGCGCTTTACCTTCATCATGTCGAGCACCGGAATGCCCTCGGTGATGCAGACGATCAGTTCCATTTCAGCGTCGATCGCTTCGAGGATCGAGTCTGCTGCGAACGGCGGCGGAACGTAGATTACGGTCGCGTTTGCTTCGGTTTTTGCTTTCGCTTCGTGAACCGAGTCAAAAACTGGCAGGCCGAGGTGCTCTTGACCGCCTTTACCAGGGGTCACACCGCCAACCATTTTGGTGCCGTATGCGATTGCCTGTTCCGAGTGGAACGTGCCCTGCGAGCCGGTGAAGCCCTGGCAGATCACTTTGGTATTTTCGTTTACAAGGATTGCCATTGTCTTAGCCTTTCACCGCTTTCACGATTTTCTCTGCGCCGTCAGACAGGTTGTCCGCAGCGATAACGTCGAGGCCAGAGTTGTTGATGATCTCTTTGCCTTTTTCGACGTTGGTGCCTTCGAGACGAACAACCAGCGGAACCTTCAGACCAACTTCTTTAACAGCAGCGATAACGCCTTCTGCGATCACGTCGCAGCGCATGATGCCGCCGAAGATGTTGACGAGGATGCCTTTGACGTTCGGGTCAGAGGTGATGATTTTGAACGCTTCGGTCACTTTCTCTTTGGTCGCGCCGCCACCTACGTCGAGGAAGTTAGCAGGCTCTGCGCCGTAGAGTTTGATGATGTCCATGGTCGCCATAGCAAGACCAGCACCGTTCACCATGCAGCCGATTTCACCGTCGAGAGCGATGTAGTTCAGGTCGAATTTCGACGCTTCCAGCTCTTTCGGGTCTTCTTCGGTGGTGTCGCGCAGTTCTGCGATGTCAGGCTGGCGGTAGATCGCGTTGCCGTCGAAGCCAACTTTGGCGTCCAGCAGTTTCAGGCTGCCCGAACCTTCGAGAACGATGAGCGGGTTGATTTCCAGCATCTCCATGTCTTTCTCGATGAAAGCTTTGTAGAGGATGCCCATCAGCTTAACGCATTCTTTGACCTGAGTGCCCGAGAGGCCCAGAGCGAAAGCGATGCGACGGCCGTGGTAAGGCTGGTAGCCAGTTGCCGGATCAACAGAGAACGAGAGGATCTTCTCAGGGGTCGACGCAGCAACCTCTTCGATGTCCATGCCGCCTTCGGTCGAGCAAACGAACGAAACGCGCGAGGTCTGACGGTCGATCAGCAGAGCGAGGTACAGTTCGCGCTCAATGTCGGAACCGTCTTCGATGTAGATGCGGTTCACCTGTTTGCCAGCCGGACCGGTCTGGTGGGTGACGAGGGTCTTGCCCAGCATCTGTTTTGCCATTTCGGCAGCTTCTTCGACGGAGAAAGCGAGGCGAACGCCACCCTTTTCACCGGCTTCAGGCTCTACGAATTTGCCTTTGCCGCGGCCACCTGCGTGGATTTGCGACTTAACAACCCAGAGCGGGCCGTCGAGTTCGCCAGCTGCAGTTTTCGCATCTTCTGCTTTCAGAACGGGGCGACCGTCGGAGACGGGAGCGCCGTAGCTGCGCAGAAGCGCCTTGGCTTGGTATTCATGAATGTTCATCGAGTGTCCCTCGCTGTGCTTCGGTTTGTACCGTCTAAGCACATGATTACGGTGCAAAGAACGTTTATTTTTAGTGTGAGCGGTAAAATCCGACATTTGTGATCACAGGTTTTAAAGGTGTGATCACAAATGTTGCGTTGCGGCATTCGCCATGCGTGTAAAGGCGGATTCGACTGTGAAGAGTCGCAAATAGAAAAAGGGCGGCCCGAAGACCGCCCTTTGCAATTCAAATGTCGTGTCGATTAGGACAGCGACGGGTCGATTGCTTTACATGCTTCGATCAGACCTTTGACCGCATCAACCGACTTGTCGAACATCTCTTGCTCTTCTTTGTTGAGCTTGATGTCGATGACGCGCTCGATGCCGTTGCCGCCGATTACGGTCGGAACGCCAACGTACATACCTTTAACGCCGATTTCGCCGTCACAGTATGCTGCGCAAGGCAGAACGCGCTTCTGGTCTTTGAGGTAAGCTTCTGCCATTTCGATAGCCGAAGTTGCCGGTGCGTAGAATGCGGAACCAGTTTTCAGCAGGCCAACGATCTCTGCGCCGCCGTCACGGGTGCGCTGAACGATCGCGTCCAGTTTGTCCTGAGTGGTCCAGCCCATCTCTACCAGATCCGGGAGCGGGATGCCGCCAACGGTCGAGTAACGAACCGAAGGAACCATGGTGTCGCCGTGGCCGCCGAGAACGAAGGCAGTAACGTCTTTCATGGAGACGTTGAATTCGGTCGCGAGGAAGTGGCTGAAACGAGCCGAGTCAAGAACGCCAGCCATGCCGACGACTTTCTTGGTGGGCAGGCCCGAGAATTGCTGCAGAGCCCAAACCATCGCGTCGAGCGGGTTGGTGATGCAAATCACGAAAGCGTCCGGTGCGTGAGCTTTGATGCCTTCGCCAACCGATTTCATAACTTTGAGGTTGATGCCCAGCAGGTCGTCACGGGACATGCCCGGTTTGCGGGGAACACCAGCAGTCACGATAACAACGTCTGCGCCAGCGATGTCAGCGTAGTCGTTCGAGCCTTTGAAAGAGCCGTCAAAGCCTTCCGACGGGCCGGATTCAGCGATGTCGAGGGCTTTGCCCTGCGGGGTGCCTTCTGCGATGTCGAAGAGAACAACATCACCGAGTTCCTTGATCGCTGCGAGGTGGGCGAGGGTGCCACCGATCTGGCCAGCGCCGATAAGGGCAATCTTGGGTCGAGCCATTTTTCCGTCCTTGATAGGGGTTGTGGTCGGCGCAAGGGGTAGTCTTTTGGAACGCCGCAATCAAGAGTGCTGCGATGCGGCAAAGGGTTTCGCCTGTTGTTAAAAGGATGTTTGCGCTAAAAAACGGCACACAATGGTATGCCGTGGCGGATTTTCACAGGGAATCACGCGGGTGATTCTAGGGAAAACAGCATGGACGGGACTCTTTTTTGGGTTTTGGCGACTCTTTCGGCGATTTCCGTCGGGATGAGTAAGGGCGGTTTGCCTGTCGTCAGCAATCTCGCCGTTCCGCTGCTTGCCCTCGTTATCGATCCCGTGGTTGCGGCTGGTCTTTTGCTGCCCGTCTATATCGTCTCGGATGTGGTTGGTGTCTGGACCTATCGGCATGAATTTAACAAACGGGTGATCGTGATCATCTGTGCAGGGGCCACTTTTGGGGTCGCGATTGGTGGTCTGACGGCCAGCATCACGCCCAAAGGGTGGGTGACGATCCTCGTGGGTTTGATCGGCTTAGTGTTCGCCCTGAACCTTATTTGGCGCCGTAATCGCGAGGTTCCGGCAAAGGCACCCCATACGCCATCGGGCCTGTTCTGGGGTGTCCTGACGGGCTTTACCAGCTTCGTGAGCCACGCAGGTGGGCCGCCCTATCAGGTTTGGGTTCTGCCGCAGAAACTGTCAAAGCTCGCCTTTGCAGGTACATCGACCATCGCCTTTGCGTACATCAATTGGATTAAGATGATCCCCTACGTGATGCTCGGGCAGGTGAATTTTAGCAGCCTTAAGATCGCGGCGTTTCTCATGGTGCCTGCTGCGATCTCTGTTCTGATTGGTGCGCGTTTGGTGCGGATCCTCCCCGATGCGGCGTTTTTCAAAATCGTAACGGGCGCGCTTTTGCTGATTTCGGTAAAGCTGCTGTGGGACGGTTTCGGGCAGATTTAACCGTCTCATCCCAAAGTATCGCTGCGATGCGGCAAAAAGCCTGTTGAATGAATCGAATGGATGAGGTCATCTTTGCGCAACTTTATTGCGAGGAAGAATCATGACCGACCGTCCGTTCCGTTCAGCTCTGTATATCCCTGGCTCGAAAGAGCGTGCTTTGGAAAAGGCGCGGGGGCTTCCTGTCGACGCAATTCTCTTTGACCTTGAGGACGCTGTTGCGCCCGATGAAAAGGTTAACGCACGCCACACGCTGAAAGAGGCGCTGTATCAGGGCGGTTACGGGAACAAATACCGTGTCGTGCGGATCAACGGTCTGGATACCGAATGGGGCAAAGACGATGCGGCTGAAACGCTCGAGATGGAGTGTGATGCGGTCTTGCTGCCCAAAGTAAACTCCACGGCTGATGTTGACGCGCTGGCCGCGATCATCGGGGATAAGAAAATCTGGGCGATGATGGAAACCCCGCTGGGCATCATCAACGCGGCCTCTATCGCAGCGCACCCGTCGATCGAAGGTTTCGTTCTGGGGACCAATGACCTCGCCAAAGACCTGAATACCCGCAAGGCTGAACGTCGCGAACCGCTGCTTTATGCGCTGCAAGCTGCGCTACTGGCGGCGAAGGCTTATGGCGTGATTACCATCGATGGCGTCTATAACGCGTTTAAAGATGACGAAGGCCTAAAGGTCGAGTGCGAACAGGGCCGTGATATGGGCTATGACGGCAAATCGCTCATCCACCCTGCACAGGTCGAAATCACCAATGCTGCCTTTGCCCCGACCGAAGCCGAGATTGAACTGGCCCAGCGTCAGATTGCGGCCTTTGAAGAAGCTGAGGCGCAGGGGCTTGGTGTTGCGGTTGTTGATGGCAAGATCGTTGAAAACCTGCATATTGTGACGGCGCGGGCAACTCTTGCCAAAGCTGCGGCAATCGCCGCGTTGGATAGTTAATTCGGGCGGAGCGTTCCGCCCAAAGGGGGCGGAATGATTCTACTGATATTGGGCGTATTGCTATGGAGCGGCGCACATCTCTTCAAACGACTGGCACCCGAACAGCGGGCGGCTATGGGAGACAAGGGGCGCGGTCCGATTGCGATCCTGCTCTTTGTGTCGGTCGGCTTGATGATTGTTGGCTATCGCATGTGGTGGGCCGATCTGGCCTATGCGCCACCCGCGTGGGGCAAACATGCGAACAACACGCTGATGCTGGTGTCGATGTATCTCTTTGCGGCATCGGGCATGAAAACTGCCATCGCGCGCAAGATGCGTCACCCTATGCTGATCGGCGTGATTTTGTGGTCGGTCGCACACCTTCTCGCCAATGGCGACTGGGCCTCGGTCGTGCTGTTTGGCGGCATGTTGATCTGGGCGGTGGTGTCCATCGTGCTGATCAACGCACAGAACCCCGTTTGGGAAAAACCCGCTCCTGCGCCCAAGGGCAAAGAGATCGGCGCAGCGTTCGGGTCACTCTTGGTCTACGGCGTGATCGCCTATATCCATATCCTGCTGGGCTATATGCCCTTCGGTTAACGCCGCTTCCTATCGGGTCGCGGCCAGCACAGGACGCGACCCAATGATTGCCTATCGTTTTCTCTCCGAGGATGACACCTCGGCTTTCTGCCACAAGGTGACCGAAGCCCTCTCTAAGGGTTGGAGCCTGCATGGCGATCCCACCTATTCCTTTGATGCGGCCCGCGGCGTGATGCGCTGTGGTCAAGCCGTCGTGAAAGACGTGGACGCCGACTATTCCCCAGACATGAAGTTAGGACAGCTATGACCAAAACCAATTCAGGCCGCTTCTTCGAAGACTACAAAGTCGGCGACGTAATCCGTCATGCGGTGCCTCGCACCGTGGCCGAGGGCGAACGCGCACTCTATCATGCGCTCTACCCAGCGCGTCATGCGCTGTATTCGTCGGACGCTTTTGCAGCGGATTGCGGTCTGGATGGATCGCCCTTGGACGATCTAATCGCGTTCCACGTGGTGTTCGGCAAAACCGTGCCTGACGTATCGTTGAATGCGGTTGCGAACCTTGGTTATGCCGAAGGGCGCTGGCTGGTTCCTGTCTATCCGGGCGATACGCTGCGCTCTGAATCCCAAGTGATCGGGGTTAAGGAAAATTCTAACGGGAAAACGGGCGTCGTCTATGTGCGCACGCGCGGGTTCAACCAAAACGACGAGGTTGTGCTGGAGTATGTCCGCTGGGTCATGGTCCGCAAAGGCAACCTCGATGCGCCAGCGCCCGAAGCTGTTCTACCCGAACTGAAGAAGGTTCTATCGGTTGAGGATCTGGTCGTTCCCGAAGGTCTGACCTTTGACGATTATGACTTTGGCCTCGCGGGTGAAGCACACCGTTGGGGTGATTATGAGATCGGCGAAGTGATCGACCACGTTGATGGTGTCACCATAGAAGAGGCCGAGCACATGATCGCAACGCGTCTGTGGCAGAACACGGCCAAGGTCCACTTTGACCTGACCTTCCGCCCCGAGGGTCGTTTGATCTACGGCGGCCACGTGATTTCGATGGCGCGGGCTTTGTCGTTCAATGGTCTGGCGAACGCTCAGATGATCGTTGGTCTGAACGGTGGTGCTCACGCGAACCCGTGTTTCGCGGGGACAACGGTTAAGGCGTGGTCCGAAGTTCTGGATAAGGCAGAGACGGATGTGCCGGGTGTTGGTGCTATTCGCTTGCGGTTGGTTGCGACCAGCGACGGGTCGGTGGGTCAGTTGAAGG
Source organism: Aestuarium sp. (assembly GCF_023253315.1). NCBI lineage: Bacteria > Pseudomonadati > Pseudomonadota > Alphaproteobacteria > Rhodobacterales > Paracoccaceae > Aestuarium > Aestuarium sp. Next base: position 14,168 of record NZ_JALRGW010000005.1, on the reverse strand, counting down.
GCGAGGATGGTAAATATCTTCCAGGTGTGCTCCTTGACCTCGACTATTGGGCGCTGATGCCGATCTAAAACGCAAAACAGGGGCGTGACGCGAGTCGCGCCTTTGTTTCTTTATAGTTTCTGTCGGGAATTGGTTTTGTGATCACAGGTTAAAATTACGTGATCACAAACCGTTCTGTTAACGCTAAAATAGACATTTTTCGGGGTATCACCCTGATTGGATAGCGTGACAGAGCGGGAATTATACGTCAGAACAGACAGCGATGGCCCGTGTGCGCCTGCGTGCATGGCTGCCCAAATCCAAAGGGGACCCACATGGCTGAAAAATCCAAGGGCGTTGAACGTCCGCTTTCGCCTTTCATGATCGGCCCGTACTACCGGCCACAGTTGACTTCGATGACGTCGATCCTGACGCGCATCACCGGTAACGCACTGATCGTTTCGACGCTTCTGGTCGTTTGGTGGCTGTTCGCCGCAGCGACGTCGGAAAGCTACTTTAACTTTGCAAACGCTATCCTGACCTCGTTCGTGGGTGACGTTGTGATGACCCTCTCGGCGCTGGGCATCTGGTACCACTTCCTCGCTGGTCTGCGTCACCTCTACTTTGATGCGGGTCACGGGATGGACATCCCTACCGCTGAAAAGCTGGGCTGGGCCTGCATCATCGGGTCGGTCGTTCTGACCATCCTGACCATCGTGATCGTGTAAGGAGAACGGGATGCGTTATCTAACCGACCGTAAACGTGCCGTAGGCAAAGGCGCTTCGGGCACTGGCACCGAACATCACCGCTACATGCAGGTGAGCGCTGTTGGCCTCGCGCTGATCGTGCCGACCTTCCTCTATATTTTTGGCCATGCGCTGGGCAGCGACTATGCGACTGTTCAGGCGACCTTTGCTCGTCCGATCCCTGCGATCCTGACGGGCCTCGTTCTGGTTTTCGGCCTGAAACACTTTAACGCTGGTTTCCAGATGATGATCGAAGACTACGCCCGCGGCACCGCTCGCAAGGCGTCAGTTATTTTCATGACCGCCTTCACTTATGCTCTGATGGCAACGGGCCTGTTCGCGCTCGCGAAGCTGGCTCTGTAAGGAATACGACCGATGGCATCATACGAATACGAAGTTCACGAATACGACGTGGTAGTTGTCGGCGCTGGCGGCGCTGGCCTCCGCGCGACCCTCGGCATGGCCGAACAGGGTCTGCGCACTGCGTGTATCTCTAAAGTTTTCCCTACCCGTTCGCACACTGTTGCGGCGCAGGGCGGTATCGCGGCATCGCTGGGCAACATGGGTCCGGACAGCTGGCAGTGGCACATGTTTGACACTGTTAAGGGCTCTGACTGGCTTGGTGATACCGATGCGATGGAATACCTCGCACGCGAAGCCCCCAAAGCGGTTTACGAGCTGGAGCACTACGGCGTTCCGTTCTCGCGCACCGAAGAAGGCAAAATCTATCAGCGTCCGTTCGGTGGTCACACCACTGAATTCGGTGACGGCCCACCCGTTCAGCGCACCTGTGCTGCGGCTGACCGCACCGGTCACGCGATCCTGCACACGCTCTACGGCCAATCGCTGAAGAACAACGCAGAGTTCTACATCGAATACTTTGCGATCGACCTCATCATGTCCGAAGACGGTCAGTGCACTGGCGTTGTGTGCTGGAAGCTCGACGACGGCACGTTCCACGTCTTCAATGCAAAGATGGTCGTTCTGGCAACGGGTGGCTATGGCCGCGCATACTTCTCTGCGACTTCGGCGCACACCTGTACGGGTGACGGCGGCGGCATGGTAGCTCGCGCTGGTCTGGCTCTGCAGGATATGGAATTCGTTCAGTTCCACCCGACTGGTATCTACGGCTCTGGCTGTCTGATCACCGAAGGTGCACGTGGCGAAGGCGGTTACCTGACCAACTCCGAAGGCGAGCGTTTTATGGAGCGTTATGCGCCCCAGTACAAAGACCTCGCACCGCGTGACTACGTTTCCCGCTCGATGACCATGGAAATCCGCGAAGGCCGTGGCGTAGGTAAAGATGGCGATCACATCCACCTGCACCTCAACCACCTTCCTGCGGCGGCTCTTGCAGAACGTCTGCCGGGTATTTCCGAGTCCGCGAAAATCTTTGCTGGTGTTGACGTGACCAAAGAGCCGATCCCGGTTCTGCCGACGGTTCACTACAACATGGGCGGTATTCCGACCAACTACTGGGGCGAAGTGCTGAACCCGACCGCGAAAGACCCGAACGCTGTTGTTCCGGGCCTGATGGCTGTTGGTGAAGCTGGCTGTGCTTCGGTTCACGGTGCAAACCGTCTGGGTTCGAACTCTCTGATCGACCTCGTTGTGTTTGGCCGTGCGGCCGCGATCCGCGCTGGTAAGGTTGTGAACCCAGACAGCGCGAACCCGACCCTGAACCAAGCGTCCATCGACAAAGCGTTCGATCGTTTCGACGGTCTGCGTCACGCGAAGGGCAACATGGCAACTGCTGAACTGCGTCTCGAAATGCAGAAAACAATGCAGTCGGATGCAGCTGTGTTCCGTACCGCTGAAACAATGAAAGAAGGCGTCGAGAAGATGACCGCCATCGCTGCGAAAATGGATGACCTGTCGGTCACCGACCGCAGCTTGGTCTGGAACTCTGACCTGATGGAAACGCTCGAGCTGGCAAACCTTATGCCGAACGCTCTGGCCACCATCCATGGCGCTGAGGCACGTAAGGAATCCCGCGGTGCGCACGCACACGAGGACTTCCCGACCCGTGACGACGAAAACTGGCGTGTTCACACCATTTCCCGCGTTGATGGGAACAAGGTGGACCTGACATATCGTCCGGTTGTCGTCGATCCGCTCACCACTGAAGCGGAAGGCGGTATCAGCCTCAAGAAGATCGCGCCGAAAGCACGGACGTTCTAATGCGGTTCGCGTTTATTGCATTGGCTGTTGTCGCAGGCCCCTTGCTCGCTGGTTGTGGCGAGCAGGTCCTGTCGATGACGCCAGCGACCTCGGTCGCGGAATGCCAAGCGCAATATGACGCGGCCTTGAACCGTCCGAACTATTCGTCGTCTGGCGCTGGTGCCCTGTTTGGCCGTTCGGTTTCTCGGGGTATCCTCGAGGGCGCGTTTAACCAGTGCGTTGCGCGTGTTGGCGGGACTGTCTCGGCTACACCCGAAGCGGTCTGGATCGTCGATGCGCCGCAAACGTCGACTGTGCCTGTCGCGTCGTCCACCAGCTGTTTGCCAGGTGGGGCGGCCTTGCAAGGGGGGGTAGGATATTGCGTGCTGCGTTGATCCTCTGCCTTCTGGCCTTGTCTGCCTGTGGTCCGATGTCGCCCGAAAAGGCGGCGGAAAGATGCGAAGAGCGGGCGCGTATGGCGCAAGGTCCTACCGGACATCTGACGCTTGGCGTAAACTCGTCCACAGGGGGCTATGTTGGTGGGTCAATCGGGGTTTCGTCCGATTACCTACGCGGTGCCGATCCGATGTTGGTCTACGAACGTTGTGTCGTTGACCTCACTGGACAGGACCCAATCCGACAGCCGGACCTGCGTTAATGAAAAGGATGACAGGCATGAAACGGATTATCGCACTAGGGACCATCGTTGCCGCTCTGGCAGGATGCGCCACAGACAACATGGCAGAGATGACGGCAGAGGCAAAAACTGACGCCGCTCGCGCTGTTGTGGTTCCCATTGTGATGAACACCGAACTGCCCGGAGGTCACACGATCCCCGAATCCATCGCCACGGCTATGACCACCTGCATCATCGAAAACTCGACCGATGTAGAACTGACGGCTCTTGCCGCAGCGGCCGTAACCGGACCTACCGCAGACACCAATTACATGGTGTCCAATATTCTCAGCCGTTCCTCCACGACCGCCTGTGCGTCTCGCGCACTGACGGGCGGCGCGGGGGCATGACCTTAATCGCAGGAGCCTAAACCCATGGTTCAACTTACGCTTCCCAAGAACAGCCGCCTCACCGTCGGCAAAACCTGGCCCAAGCCCGAAGGTGCAACGAACCTCCGGTCGTTCCAGATTTACCGCTGGAACCCTGACGACGGGAAAAACCCGCGCATCGACACCTATTTCGTCGATATGGACGATTGCGGTCCGATGGTTCTGGACGGCCTGATCTACATTAAGAACAAGATCGACCCGACCCTGACGTTCCGCCGTTCGTGCCGCGAAGGTATCTGTGGCTCTTGTGCGATGAACATCGACGGGATCAACACGCTGGCCTGTATCTACGGTCTGGATGAGATCAAGGGCGACGTTAAGATCAACCCGCTGCCGCACATGCCAGTGGTCAAGGACCTTATTCCTGACCTCACCCACTTCTACGCACAGCACGCGTCGATCATGCCGTGGCTGGAAACCAAAACCAACCGTCCGGCAAAAGAATGGCGCCAGTCGATCGAGGATCGCAAGAAACTCGACGGTCTGTATGAGTGCGTTATGTGCGCGTCCTGCTCTACCTCCTGCCCGAGCTACTGGTGGAACTCTGATAAATACCTTGGACCTGCTGCGCTGCTCCACGCATATCGCTGGATCATCGACAGCCGTGATGAGGCAACCGGCGAGCGTCTGGACGAGTTGGAAGATCCGTTCAAACTCTACCGCTGCCACACCATCATGAACTGCGCAAAAACCTGTCCGAAGGGTCTTAACCCTGCGAAGGCAATTGCGAGCATCAAGAAGATGTTGGTCGAACGCCAAGGCTAATTGCCAGCGATTGCACGCTAAAGGTGAGGGCCCTGCCATGTGCAGGGCCTTTTGCGTTTCTGCCATGCAGCGTACTCATGCTGCATATGCAAAAAGATAAGTTAATATTCGTTCGTATAGTGCTATGATGTGGTCAGGGCGGAGTATCGAGTGATCGGAGCCTATGATGAACATCGCCATTCGAAATCCAGAGGCTGCTGCAAAAATCGTTCTGTCGACTGACGCGATGGAGCAGTGGATTGGATATTATACTTACGAAAAACCTAAGAATATCAGAGCTGTGCGGAATTTACCCGTATTGGATCAAATGTTCGCCTATTACGAAGCATGATCCAGCCATGACTTTAGACTAAAAAGCCCCGGATGATCCGGGGCTTTATTATTTTATCCGTTGCGGTGTGCGCGATAGGTGCTCGCGTTCGGGCAGAAGGTCATATCTTCGGCAGAGGCACCCTTGGCCAGAGCAGATTTGCAGGCGCCGTTTTCGCCGCAATAGGCGCAGCGACGCGCAACTTCGACTTGTTCACCAGAGGCGCGTAGGCTGTCGACTTTCACATCAAAAAGCCCAGCCATCGCTTCCATTCGCTCAACCTGCTCGGCTGGCATGTTGGCGATCTTTCGCATTTCACCACGTGTGAGGTGCAGTTCGTTCACCGCGTTCAAATCTGGGTTAATGGCATCTTGTTCGATGCGCGCCTGTTCACGGACGTGATCAACAATTTCGGATACGTAAGACATTGGGAGGCACTCCAAATTGGGAACTGTGGCCATTTGAAACCAAAGCGGGGGAATAAACTTGATTGGGATCAAATTGGGCGGGATATTGAGGGTCGATCACTCAGATAGGTTCAAAACGTGTCAAATATCCCAGAAGATGCAGAAAAACGACGCGCTATCGCTCCGGTAATCTGTTACCCGACCGAAACTTTGCCACGCCCAGCGATGGATTTGTATCGCGCGGCGCTCGACTCGGCTGTCGAAGGGCCCGTGGTCATCGTGCCGCCTCGCGATGCCGCGACGATCCGCGTGCCTGCTGGGTCGTTCCTACGCATCGGCTGCCCTGAGGGACCGCAGGTCGGCGATTTGAACCTGTTCAACGCGCAGAATCTGGACGAGCGGTTCTATTCAGGGAAAACGCGCGCACTCCACGGTACGCATGTGACCGAAGGCGACCAGCTCTGGTCCTGTTTCCCCTATCTGCGTCCCATTGCGACCGTCGTAGTGGACAGCCTTGCATGGTATGGCGCGGATGAATTTGGGGGGCGTGTGCATGACGTGATCGGCACGCGGTGCGACCCCTACACGGGCCGTGCCTTGGGCGGGGATCACTACCACTATTGCTGTCATTCAAACCTGACGCGTGCCCTAGCAGACGATCAGGACGTGAGCCTGACCGAGGCCGAACCGCGTGTGCACGATGTGCTGAACGTGTTCATGTGCACAGGCTTTACCCGCGATACGGGCCAGTATTTCATGAAGGCTAGCCCCGTGCGCAAAGGCGACCACCTCGATCTCTTTGCGGAGGTCGATCTGCTGGCCGTGCTGAGCGCATGCCCCGGTGGGGATTGTGGATCGGAACATTCGTCCGATATAGCAGCCTGCTATCCGCTCTCAATGCAGGTTTTGACACCAGCGGACGGGGCATTGGAGGGATGGGTGCCGCCGCAGGTAAATTCCTATGATCGGACCCACGGTCGATAAGGGTCGCGTGGGGGCGCTGCCCCCACACCCCCGAGATATTTAAAGCACAAAGGCTATATCAGAGGTCGCGCAGGAAACGGCGGAGGACTTTTTCCAGTTTGGCGGCGCCGAGAGGGGCCATCGCCTTGGTATGTTCGTGGCTGATCGCCTCATCGCTCATGCCTGCGGCCATGTTGGTGATGGTCGAGATGGCGGCGGCACGGAGGCCGAGGAAGCGCGCGAGGATGACTTCTGGCACAGTGGACATGCCAACGGCGTCGGCGCCCAGCGTGCGGATCGCGCGAATTTCGGCTGGTGTTTCGAACGAGGGGCCAGAATACCATGCATAGATGCCCTGATGCAGGCTGACCTCTTCGTAGGCGGCTGCAAAGAGGAGCTTTTCACGTAACTCAGGCTCGTAGGCGTCCATCATCGGGACAAAGCGTTTGTCCGAGGGTTCACCGATCAGCGGATTGAGGCCAGAGAAGTTGATGTGGTCCGTCAGCGCCATGATCGAGCCCGTCGGCATATCGGGGCGGAGCGACCCTGCGGCATTGGTCGCGATGACCGTATCAGCGCCGAGTTCGCAGAGGACCTCTAGCGGGATGCGCATTTCATCGGGTTTGCCGCGTTCGTAATAGTGCGCCCGACCACCAAAGACCGCGACGCGCACGCCTTCGAGCGTGCCGATCACGAGGTTTGGGTTGTGGCCCGACACGCCTGCATGGGGGAACCCCGGCAGTTCGGAATAGGGGATCGCCACGCCTTCGACCGCGCCAGCAAGGTGACCGAGGCCAGAGCCGAGGATCAGGCCCAGTTTGACGGGTTCCTCGCCTGCGTGATCGCGGATGATTTTTAGTAGTTTAGCGTTCTTTGACATAGGCTTCTCCGCCCGCACGCGGCGGGATGGCTTTGCCGACGAAACCAGCAAGCACGATAACGGTTAGGACATATGGCAGGGCGTCGAGGACTTGAGTCTGGACGCGGATACCAATGGCCCGTTCAAGGATGTCAGGGCGAATAGCGAGGGCCTGCAGGTAGCCAAAGAGCATCGTTGCACCCAAGGCCTGCCATGGACGCCATTTCGCAAAGATCAGCGCGGCGAGGGCGATGTAGCCACGGCCCGCGGTCATTTCACGGACAAAGCCTGCCTGAAGCCCAGTGGACAGGTAAGCGCCCGCAAGACCGCAGAGCACGCCACAGATAATCACAGCCGAATAGCGCATGCGATAAACAGCGATACCTGCTGTATCTACCGCGCCTGGATTTTCGCCAACAGCACGGAGGCGCAGGCCGAAGCGGGTGCGATAGAGGGTCCACCAAACGAAGGGAACGATCAGGATGCAGAGGTAAACGATGATCGTGTGACCCGACAGCAGTTCGGAATAGACCTTCATCGGGAGGTCAGCTTTGGCGATGTCGCGGATGCGGGTCAATGCGCCTGGGAATTGGATCGATTCAAAACGGGCTGCACCCGATAGCGACGGCGTGCGGCCACCTTCGCCGAACCATGCTTGGGCCGCGACGACGGTGATGCCAGAAGCGAAGAAGTTGATCGCAACGCCAGAAATCAGCTGGTTTCCACGGAAGGTGATCGAGGCCAGACCGTGCAGGAGCGACAAGATCACCGAGGCCAAAACACCAGCGATGAGGCCCAGCCAAACGCTGCCCGTGGTAAAGGATACGCCAGCCGCGAGGAAGGCTGCGATCAGCATTTTCCCCTCAAGGCCAATGTCGAAAATCCCTGCCCGTTCAGAGTAGAGGCCCGCAAGGCACGCAAGAAGAAGCGGCACGCCGAGGCGCACTGTGCCGTCGAGAACCGCAATGTCGAAAAACGCGAGAAGGTCCATCAGTTTGCCCCCTTACGGCCAAATGCCACGAAGAGTTTTTCGATCGGCATGCGCACCATATTGTCGAGCGCGCCTGTGAATAGGATGACGAGTGCTTGGATCACGGTGACCATTTCGCGCGGGATGCGCAGTTCGGCCGACAGCTCTGCGCCGCCTTGGTAGAGGATGCCGAATAGGATCGCGGCGATCAGGATGCCAACGGGGTGGTTGCGGCCCATTAGGGCAACCGCGATGCCGATGAAACCCGCGCCCTCAACCGCGTTGAGAACCAGACGTTCCGCTTCGCCCATGACGTTGTTGATGGCCATCATGCCCGCCAGACCACCCGAAATGAGCATTGCGATCATGATGATCTTTGTCGGTTTAATGCCCGCATATTTTGCAGCTGTTTCGCTTTCGCCAAAGGCGCGGGTTTCGTAGCCGAGCTTGGTTTTCCAAATCAGCGCCCAAACGAAGACGCAGGCCAGAAGCGCGATGATCAGGGCAAAGTTCGCAGGGCCACGGTCAGAGAAACTGATGCCAACCGCGCCGAGGATGGCCGAGAGGTTTGGCAGATGCATCGCCTCAGCAAACGATGGGGTTGCGGGTTCCATGCCGCCGGCCTTGATCGGGCCATTCAGGAGGAAGTTCAGCAGCGGGTAGGCCATGTAGTTGAACATGATCGTGGTGATCACGATGTGGCTACCGCGTTTTGCTTGAAGGTAGGCAGGAATCGCTGCCCAAGCCGCGCCAAAGACCGCCGCGGCAACGCCGCCACCGATCAGCGCGAGCGTCCAATGTGGCCAAGGGATGTAAAGGCAAGCCAGTGCCGCACCGAGGCCGCCGATATAGGCCTGACCTTCTCCGCCGATGTTGAACATGCGTGCGTGATAGGCAACCGCCACGGCAAGGCCCGTGAAGATAAAGTTGGTCGCGTAGTAGAGCGTGTAGGACACATTCGCGCTATTGCCCAACGCGCCTTTGACCATGATGCCGAGCGCATCAATCGGGTTGTGCCCGATCGCCAAAATTACGATGGCAGAGATGATCGCGGCCAAGACCAGCGACAACACAGGGACAAGGACCACATCGGCCCAGTTCGGCATCTTTTGCATCAAGCGGCATCCCCTTGAACACCAGCCATTAGCAGGCCGAGTTCCTGAACATTAGTGTCTTGCGGCAGGCGTTCGCCCATGATCCGTCCGTCAAACATCACGGCGATCCGATCAGAGAGCGACATGATCTCGTCCAGCTCGACTGACACGAGGAGGATTGCTTTGCCTTGGTCGCGTAGGGCAACGATTTGTTTATGAATGAATTCGATAGCGCCGATGTCGACGCCACGGGTTGGCTGACCGATCAGAAGCACATCGGGATTGCGTTCGATCTCACGCGCCACAACGATTTTCTGTTGGTTGCCACCAGAAAAGTTCTTGGCGGCCAAAAGTGGATTGGGTGGGCGCACGTCGAAACGTTCCATCTTTTCGGCGGTGTCGGCTTTGATCGCAGCGTGATCCATAAACAGCGCGTTTTTCTGGTAGCGCGGGTCGCTGTGGTAGCCGAACGCCGTATTTTCCCACGCAGAGAAGTTCATCACCAGACCTTCGCGCTGACGATCCTCTGGCACGTGCGCGATGCCACGTTTGCGGCGGCTTTGCCCGTCGGAGTATTTGCCGGTTAGGTCAATTGGTTGGCCGTTCACTGTGATGGTGCCAGTGCCCTTTTCGTAGCCGCCCAGCACTTCGAGCAGTTCGGACTGACCGTTCCCCGCAACGCCCGCGATGCCGAGGATTTCCCCGGCGCGGATGTTGAACGATACGTTTTTGACACGATGGACGCCCTGCGCATCTGTGACGTTTAGGTTCTGCACGTCCAGGATCACGTCACCCGGTTTTGCAGGGACCTTATCGACCTGAAGCAGAACCTTGCGGCCGACCATCAGCTCAGCCAACTGGGCGGGATCGGTTTCTGCGGTTTTGACGGTCGCGGTCATTTCCCCGCGACGCATGACCGAAACCGTGTCGGTAATTTCCATGATTTCCCGCAGCTTATGGGTAATCAGAATGATCGTTTTGCCCTCTTCACGCAGACGACCAAGGATACGGAATAGTTGGTCCGCCTCAGCAGGGGTCAGAACGCCTGTCGGTTCGTCGAGGATTAGAATGTCGGCCTGACGGTAGAGCGCCTTGAGGATCTCAACACGTTGCTGCATCCCGACGCCGATCTCTTCGATAATCGCATCTGGGTCCACGTGGAGTTCGTATTCTTCGGACAGCTGCTTTAGCTCTTTGCGCGCTTTGGTCAGCGACGGGCGCAGCAAAAAACCGTCCTCAACGCCCAAGATGACGTTTTCGAGGACGGTGAAATTCTCAACCAGTTTAAAGTGCTGGAACACCATCCCGATACCTGCCGCAATTGCCGCTTGACTGTCTGGGATGTCGGTCTTTTGCCCGTTGATGAATACCTCGCCCGCGTCCGCCTTGTAGAACCCATAAAGAATCGACATGAGCGTGGATTTCCCCGCGCCGTTTTCCCCAATGATCCCGTGGATCGTGCCGGGCATAACGCGAATGGAAATGTCTTTGTTTGCCTGAACTGGCCCAAAGGCCTTGGAAATTCCGACGAGTTCGATGGCAGGTGCGGGTGCGGTCATTCTCTGTCCCTCGGGCAGATAGAAAAGCCGCGCCGGATAATAACGGCGCGGCCCAATATGCGTGGATCGTTCGACTTAGAAGTCGAGAACTGGGCAGGTTTCGTCCGACATGTAGTCGTGAACAACCAGCTCGCCCGATGCGATCTGAGCAGATGCCGCGTCAACCGCTGCTTTCATTTCGTCGGTGATCAGGTCAGCGTTGTTTTCGTCGAGCGCATAACCAACGCCACCGTTCGACAGACCCATCACGTTAAAGCCCGCTTCGAGCTCAGCGCCTGCTTTGAACGCGTCATAAACAGCGTTATCCACGCGCTTCATCATCGAGGTCAGAACCGAACCCGGGTGCATGTAGTTCTGGTTGGAGTCGACGCCGATCGAATAGACGCCTTGGTCAGCAGCGGTTTGCAGAACGCCAACACCAGTGCCGCCAGCCGCCGCGTAGATCACGTCAGCGCCTTGGCTGATCTGTGCGAGGGTGAGTTCCGAACCTTTTACCGGATCGTTCCATGCAGCAGGAGTGGTGCCAGTCATGTTTGCGATGACGGTCGCGTCAGGGTTCACAGCCAGTGCGCCTTGAGCGTAGCCACATGCGAATTTGCGGATGAGCGGGATGTCCATGCCGCCGATAAAGCCAACAGTGCCGTCCTCAGACGCCATCGCAGCCAGCATACCAACGAGGTACGAACCTTCGTGTTCGTTGAACACAACCGACTGAACGTTCGGTGCATCAACAACCATGTCGATGATCGAGAACTTCAGGTCAGGGTATTCAGGTGCAACAGCTGCCAGCGGGGTTGCCCAAGAGAAGCCAGCCATAACAATCGGGTTGTTACCATCTTCGGCAAAGCGACGGATCGCCTGTTCACGCTGTGCGTCCGAGGTGATTTCGAATTCAGCAAAGCTGCCGCCGGTTTCTTCGGCCCAGCGGGTTGCGCCGCCGAATGCTGCTTCGTTGAAGGATTTGTCGAATTTGCCGCCAAGGTCAAAAATGATTGCCGGATCGGCCAGCGCAGCGCCTGCGGACAGAGCAAGGGCAGCAGATGCGCCGAGGAATTTTGTGACGAGGGTCATTTAGTATCTCCCAACTGGTTTTGCCCCGGAGCCGCAGCGGCCCGCGTGGGCGGACATCTCTCGTGTCTGCTGGAATTAGGGCTGTTTACGCTCTGGGGGTCAACCGGATTCTCACGTCACTTGGTGTCGCTTTGATCAGATGATCAATAATTTAGCGTTGCGAGAGCGGTAATTGGAGCAAAAGCGCGTCAATCCGCGCACCGTCGGGTGCTCTGTAGTAATCTTTACGAAATCCCGAATCGACAAAACCGACAGAGCGGTAAAGCCCGATAGCTGTTGCGTTATTCGACGCAACCTCAAGAAACATATTTTCTGCGCCGCGCTCTTTTGCCGTGTGGAGTGCGAGTTCCAGCAGTCCGCGCCCTTCGCCCGTGCCGCGCGCAGAGGGCGCCACGCAGATCGTCAATAGTTCCGCCTCGTCCAGAACAACGCGGATCACGGCAAAACCGTTCTCTGACGTGATACATGCCGTGAACCTGTCGTCCATCATCCCCCGGAGTTCATCCGCTGACCACGGTCGTGGCGTCGAAAAACACTCCGCGTGAATTTGGGCGAGCGCGTCGGCGTTCATGGAAGGATCACCGGTGCAGGGTCGCGCGGGGGGGCTGCATCCGCCGCCCGCACATAGAGCGGTGCAGGGCGTGGTTGGGTCTGGCCTAAACGCTCTGCCGCGACGCGGGCAATGTTTGCAACATGATCGGCGGCACTCAGCACAGGCGCGATAGGCCCGTCGATGGGATGATCCGCGACCACGATCATTTCGGGCGATTGTGGACCATCAACGGTGAAATGCTGGAGGTATGCGCTGCCCCGTGGGGCGTCGATCAGTGCTGTGATGGGGAGGGGCAGGCCATGTGTCAGCGCCTCAAACCCATTCACCCCAATCGCGGGGATCGATAGGCCAAGGGCCAGACCACGCGCCGCTGAGACGGAAATGCGGATACCCGTAAAATTACCAGGCCCAGTGCCGACACCGATCGCATCCAGATCTGACCACGTGAGCCCCGCGTCAGAGAGCACTTCGGTCAACATCGGCATCAAATGCTCTGCCTGACCCTTGGCCATTTCGTCGATGCGGGTGGTGATCGTGTCACCCTGTAACAAAGCGGCGGCGCAATGCGCCGCCGATGTATCAAATGCCAGTATCGTTGGTGACTTATGCAGCAACGGGGCGCACCTCGAGCACTTCGGGAATGTAGTGGCGCAGCAGGTTCTCAATGCCCATTTTCAGGGTCAGGGTCGAAGACGGGCAACCCGCGCAGGCACCCTGCATGTGCAGGTAAACGATGCCGCGATCAAAGCCATGGAACGTGATGTCGCCGCCGTCTTGAGCCACCGCAGGACGCACACGGGTATCGAGTAGTTCTTTGATCTGGTTGACGATATCGGTGTCTTCTTCGCTATGGTTGTCCGCGTGACCACCAGAGCCTTCGCCGCTCATCACAGCAGCGCCGGACTGGAAATGCTCCATGATCGCGCCAAGGATCGCTGGCTTGATATGGTCCCATTCAACGCTGTCGGATTTGGTCACGGTCACAAAGTCAGTGCCAAAGAACACACCGCTTACGCCGTCGATTCCGAAAATACGGGAAGCAAGCGGGGATTGCGCAGCAGCGTCAGCGGTCGGGAAATCGGCGGTGCCAACTTCGAGAACGGCCTGACCAGGCAGGAATTTCAGTGTCGCCGGGTTCGGCGTGGATTCGGTCTGGATAAACATGGAAGCCAACCTTTTCTGTCGGACTTACATATCTGCCCTCAAGGCATCGAAGTCAAGGTTTAGAATGGTTCTAAATGTTTTCGGGGCCACCCTTAGGCGACCCCGTGAGAGAGACACAGGTCTAACTTAGTTGTTCACGTAGAGCGTTTTCGTCGTAAGCTCTTGGCCGCCGACTTTCAGGACTGCGATCACTTTGGACGCGGGGTAGTTCGTAATGTCGACCTCTGTGTTGATGTTGCCGCCAGCTTTGACTGCCTCAGTGCCGAGCAGGCGACCTTTGACGCTGCCGTCGTAGTCATAGATTTCGATGACGCCATCCGCAGGCGAGTTCACGTAGCCGATCGTGAGGTCGCCGCTGTCTTTCACAGCGTTCTGAACGCCAAAGTATGCGTCAGCGGCAGAAGCAGAGGTGGCCGCAGCAAAGGTTGCAGTCAGCGCGAGGGCAGCAAGAGTTGTTTGTTTCAGCATTTCAGTCTCCAGTTTTGTTATTGGCCAACACCAT
>NZ_JALRGW010000059.1:0-2477 GCF_023253315.1 Aestuarium sp. | reverse complement strand
CTACGCCCAAAGCGTTTGATTAAGATTTAGATTGTAAGACTCCGTGGCATTACAGCTGTTTAACCTTCAGCCACTAAGGCAGAAGGGGCGGAGTTTTGAGGACGCCTATCTTTTTCGGCTTACGCCTAGTCCTCGGCCAATGCTTCCGCAGTCATAGTACCAAAACTGCCAACATATGTGAATCCCAAAAATGAAAAAAACTATAAAAAATTCTTTGATTGCAGAGACTTATACTGTTTTTGATACATTAAAAATCAACGACTTATAAAATTGAGACAGCACTACAACACAAAGAAACCACACAGTGCATTGGGCTATCGCCCACCCGCTCCTGAAGCCATCATACAAATGGATCAGAGGCCAAATATGCACTAACTATAAACTTGGACCGGTCAAATGAGGCTGCTCACATAAGAAGCTGGAGGGCTGTTATGGTCAGCTAGCGAGTAGCGTTTGGTATGGTCGTCGTCTGCAATGATAACATCCGATACATCGGCCGCAGGTAGAGGTGGGTGACTACGTCGCTTAGAAAGCTGCGCCATATCGACTGCCGTGCGATTACCTGCAATGTGGGCAAAACGTTTTTCGGTTCTTAGCTGTCATGTTGTTAGGTGATGCCTGCCACGTATGTTTCTCGTCATTCAGACATCGCCACCAACGGTTAATCCCTGAACTGAAGGTAACATCGATTGGAGTTACATTACCATTCAAGGTCGGATGCCACATCGCAGCAATGTCTGGACGCTTGGTTGCGAGGCTTCGGCACCGACAACACGGCTCTATTGTTAGCCTACTCAACTTGTCACCAGTCTGTTGCCATTCGTAACCGCAGTGGCATTGCCAATAGACAAGTCGCCCTGTGCCAGCTTTGAGGTTTTGAGGTGTAAAGTCTCCATTCTTGGTAGGGTGAAACAACGCTGCCATCCAAGGATGCGTTACGGCCATGTTGTCTTCTTTGGTTGCCTTTCGGCCTGCGCAATATGGGCAGGCATGCCCGCCCAAGTTTCTGGAGTAAATCGCTGCCTTCCATTCATGCCCCTCCGAACACTGCCACCAAACCTTTGGCTTGGCACTCTGCGTAAAGTTGCGGGGCGTTAGCGGACTGTTCTTGGTCGGGTGCCACTCTAGGGCCAGCGCAGGATTTACTGCGGCAAGCGAGTGTTCTGGAAAGGGAGATGGAAAGTAGTCGAGATAGGTTAGGTAGGTCTCTTCCGCCCGGAAGTTGCGCTCCGAAAGGTAATCCGACCCCGCATCAAGCCGCACCACCAACTCATCCATTATGGCCTTAGTGATGAAGCTGCCCATTGGCAGGATGATGTCATGGTCTTGTAGCTTTGACAGAGGTGCTTCACGGATACGGATTAGCGTGACCCCTAACGCCGCTAGGTGTTCGTGCTTGGCTTGGTCCTGCTCACCCTTCTCTCGGTGCCAATACTTACCGTCGTATTCTACGGCGACGCAGAAATCCGGGAGATAAACGTCCACCTCAAATCCAGCTAACTTCTGGCGATGATGAACGTTATCAAAGACAGCCGCTAGCTCTGTGAATATCCGAAGTTCATTCTTCGAAGTCTGGTTTGAACAAGACGGGCAGCCTGAACCATTAGTCGTCCGACGATATATGGGCGCTTCCCATTCGTGCCCTCTTTCACAACACCACCACACTGGTCTGTTTGATTGCGGCAGGAACTGGTCAGGAGGCTTCGAGTTCTTTCTAAAGTCCCACTCGGCAAGCAAATCGGGGTAGAGTGCTGCGAAGTTATATTCAGGACTTGGCTTCTTGCCGGCACAGTAGGGGCAACCGTTGCCTCGTGACCTGCTATCTATCGTCGCTTTCCACTCGTGACCCTTTGCACATCGCCACCACACCTTGTCGTTGCTTTTGGGCATGTAATAGGTGGGAGGACGCTGGTTCTGTTCGCCCCATTGGCTTGCTAGTTCAGGAAACTCTGTAGTTAAGTTATAGGCCTCACTGGCCTTGCGATAAGCATCTGAAAGGCCATCATGCCGACACAATGGGCATGAGAACTTCTTCTTCACCAGATTGTGCGGACTGCTCTCCCACTCGTGACCCGCAGCACAAACCCAGAGGTATTTCTTTCCGGATTTTGCAACAACCTCATGCGGCGCCTTGTCGTTCTTGCCGGACCAAAACTTAGCTATTTCAGGGAAGCGATAGAGAAGATTGTTTGTGTCTGAAACCTTGCGTCCAGCACAGTATGGGCAGTTCTTCGCATGAATGGCTCTGTTGAAGATGGAGGCTTCCCACTCGTGACCTTCGCTGCATTTCCACCAAGCTAGCTTGTTAGAGCCGTGCCGTACATCTTCGGGTAACGTGCTACCGTTCTTGGTTGGGTGCCATTCAGCCACAAGTTCAGGGTAGTCCGAAACATACTTCTTTGAGCAGCCTCATTTGACCGGTCCAAGTTTATAGTTAGTGCATATATGGCCTCTGATCCATTTGTATGATGGCTTCA
>NZ_JALRGW010000058.1:0-2785 GCF_023253315.1 Aestuarium sp. | reverse complement strand
CATCGTGACCGCAAAAGACAGCGGCATCGACACCATGGAAAAACTTATTGCGTCAGCCAAGAAAAACCCAGGTGGCATGAGTGTCGGTATGTCCAGTTTGGGCGGCGACGATCACTTTGCACTGATCAAACTGCAACAACAGACCCACACCAGTTTCAACATCATTCCCTACAAAGGGTCTGCGCAGACGACTGGAGGTGGCGCACGTCAAGCTGGCGGCCAGTCGGGCGTTTGTGATGGTGGCGTACTACACGCAGTCACATGAGATGTTGTTTGATGCCCATGCTCGGGCCTTTGAAATCTTCGGTGGAATTCCGAAGCGCGGCATCTACGACAACATGAAGACCGCCGTCGACAAGGTTGGAGTCGGTAAGCAGCGCAGCGTCAATGCCCGGTTCGAGTCGATGACGGGTCACTATCTCTTTGACCACGAGTTTTGCAACCCTGCGGCGGGCTGGGAGTGGAAAGAAGCCATGAACGAGTTCGCGATAGCCTACGGTGAACGCTTTATTCAATCGAGCTCGTAATATGTCCATCGGGTCCCCAAGGGGCGGGCATTACTCAAAGCCTTGAACACTAAAAATCTGACAGCCCTGGCTCAGTGGCTAGAAAATGCCGCTAGATAGTCGATCAATTGCTTTGTTGCTGACGATAAGGCCTTGTCACGGCTTAGCACCCCGATGGGCGAAATGGCAACATTCAGTTTGAAGTTCAATTTCACAATTACGCCAGCTTCAACATCTGCTTTAAACAGACTTTCAGGTGTGATTGCCAGGGCCATGGTCTTTTTCAAGGCTTCACGAACTAGGGCTGGGTTGCGGCTGGCGATTTGGCAATACTTGGGCGTCTTCACCAGTGTCATCAAATGGTTGAACGTGTCAATGGCGGGTACGTTGGAAGGTGGTGTGAGCCACTTTTGATTGCCCAAGTCTGGGATCTTTAAACGTTTTCCAGCCAAAGGGTGTCCAGCACATGCAAACAAGGCGTGTTCATCTTCCATCATCGGCGTGAAGTACCAACCTGCAGGAACGTTGCTGGGCTCCCTACACACCACGAGATCAATGTCACTGTTTTGCAAGAACTCGTCGATCTGTCCACCTTCGATCTCAACAACGTGTGTTTGAATTTGTGGATGGATTTCGCTGAAGCTGGGCAGGGCACTGACCAGCAAACCGTTGATGCCTGCAGCGACGCCAGCTAGACGAACAAAACTCGATTCTGTGCTTTTTCGTGCGGTTGCGGCTTGAGCGAGGTGCGTGATTGCATCCATCACATTGCGAACGCGCGAAATGATTTCTTTGCCGTCAGGCGTAAGTCGCATGCCCTTAGCGTGGCGCTCAAACAGCACCAAGCCAAGTAACTCTTCAAATTCTTGAATGCTCTTTGTGACAACGGGTTGAGAAATTGCGCAGGCCTTCGCAGCGTGGTGCGTACTGCCTAGGTCCGCCACAGAAAGGATCAATTGCAGTTGACGCAAACGCCCTTTGACCAATAAACGATGCAGTAAGCGATCAGCTGAAAAGTCCATTGGTGTGAGCGAGTGGGTGTTAAGTTATGTGTTCATTTAGGGCTTGAGCGACCAGTTGAGGCGCTAAGCCGTAGGCCTCTTCAAGCAGAGGTAGATTAACACCCCGGGTGCGAATGTCTTGTGCCAATGCATCTTCAAAACTGATGCCATGCGCCATCATGTTTTCAGTTGCTTCGTGTGCCAGCTTGTAGGCGCTGCGGCGTCCCATGGTTTCTGCGAGTCGAACCGTGACGCTTTCGGCAAGGACGGCACCATTGGTTCGCGCCAAGTTCTCGGCCATTTGCTCGGGGTGAACGCGTAAGCGATCAACGACGCCGCACATGCATGACAACACTTGTGCCGACCGAATACACATGTCCTCCAAGACATTGCCGTGCATGGTGGAGTCGCGTTCAAAGATGACCCAAATCCATTCCAACAATACTGGCAGGCTTGCAGCGACCTCACGTGATCGTGACATCACGTCGATGCATAAGGTCGGATTCGATTTATGCGGCATGGTGGAGCTGCCCACATCTTGGCTTTCAAGTGACAGTTCACGGATGTCGTCACCTTGAAGCAAAAAGATTTCCTGCGCCATGCGCCCCAGCACGCGTGCCATGATGGCTTGCGCTGAACCCAAGTCCACAAACACATCCATGGATCCTTTGGCATCGATGATTGCTGGTGCACCCAAGCCGAGTTCCTTCATTACCAAAGCTTGTACTTGAGGACCAGATTCGCCCATGGCAGCGTGTGTGCCAACAGCGCCACTGAGCACGCCGCTGGGGTAGCGCGTTTGCCATTCGTTGAAGCGTTGGATACAGCGTTCGATCTCGTCCAGCCAAACACAAAGCTTGTAACCAAAGGTGATGGGCATGGCGTGGCGGCCCAAAGTGCGCCCGACCATGGGGGTGTCGGCATGGTCCGCAGCGATCTGCGCAATCTTCGCTTTGAGTAGGTTCAGTTCCTTGATTGTCACTTCGCAAACTTGGTGCATCTGCATGACGCGTACCGTTCGCACCACGTCTGCTGTGGTTGCGCCGAAATGCAGCCACTCAGCTGCATCAGGCGAAAGATGCTTTGTGAATGCATTGAGTATCGCCACCATGGGGTGACCAACTTGAGCTTGAGCTACTTGAACATCGGCAACACTGACCGCGTTTGCCTTTGCCGCGTCACTGATGGCTTGAGCCATGTTTTGAGGGATCAGTCCCAGCTGACCTTGCACTTGTGCCAGTGCCGACTCAAAGCGAATGCTCAGCCTTAAGGTGTTTT
>NZ_JALRGW010000057.1:0-2886 GCF_023253315.1 Aestuarium sp. | reverse complement strand
GAGCACTGCCTCTTGGCGGTCGGTGTCGGTCACGAAGTATGGGGACAGATAGCCCTTATCGAACTGCATACCCTCGGTGAACTCGAGTTCGGTGCCGAATGTGTTCGACTCTTCAACGGTCACAACGCCGTCTTTGCCGACCTTGTCGATTGCGTCGGCGATGACCTCACCGATTGAGCTGTCGGCAGCTGAGATGGTCGCAACGTTGGCGATGTCTGACTTGTCGTCAACGTCCTTGGCCTGAGCGAGAATCGAGTCAACGGCTGCCTTGACGGCCTGCTCGATGCCCTTCTTCACACCCATTGGGTTGGCGCCTGCAGCGACGTTCTTCATGCCGACCTGCACCATTGCCTGTGCGAGCACAGTTGCGGTGGTGGTTCCGTCACCTGCGACGTCGTTGGTCTTGGTTGCGACTTCTTTCACGAGCTGTGCGCCCATGTTCTCGAAGGCATCCTCGAGCTCGATCTCCTTTGCGATGGAGACACCGTCGTTGGTAATCGTTGGAGCACCAAACTTCTTGTCGAGCACGACGTTGCGGCCCTTGGGCCCGAGGGTCACCTTGACTGCATCGGCGAGCTTGTTGACGCCGGCCTCAAGGGACTTACGGGCTTCGTCATTGAACTTCAGAACTTTTGACATGTTGTTATCTCACTTCTCCACAATTGCGAGTACGTCGCGGCCCGAAAGCACGAGTAGATCTTGTCCGTCGACAGCAACTTCAGTGCCGCCGTACTTCGAGTACAGAACAACGTCACCGACGTTGATACCGAGCGGAATCAATTCACCGCTTGCTTCGGCGCGCTTTCCTGGTCCAACAGCGAGCACTGTGCCCTGCTGTGGCTTTTCCTTTGCCGTATCTGGGATAACGAGACCAGACGCAGTCTGCGTCTCTGCCTCATTCGGCTTGACGACGATGCGGTCATCGAGCGGCTTTAGGTTCATGTTGCAGGCCTCCATGGCGTGAACAGGGGTTGATGTGATAGCGCCAGTTACTTCGTTAGCACTCATAACTGACGAGTGCTAAGGCTACGGCTACCAGTGCGAGTTAGCAACCGGCAAGCGAGAGTGCTAACCGAGATTTTTGGTCGATCCCGCAGCGTTCACGCCAACCGACCGAAGTAGTTCAATCGTTTCTGCAAGAGGTAGCCCGACAACGTTTGAGACACTTCCCGAAATTGCAGAAACAAAGCCAGCGGCCCGACCTTGAATTCCGTATGCGCCGGCCTTATCGAGCGGCTCGCCGGTGCCGACATACCAGACAATCTCTTCATCGCTCAGTGATCGGAAGGTCACCGCGGTTGTTACCAAAGCCGATTCGAGTGAATCTGCTCGCGCAACACACACCGCGGTGTGTGTGAGGTGCTCGCGCCCTGAAAGTGAACGAAGCATCGCAACCGCGTCATCGGCGTCAACCGGTTTCGCAAGGATCTCTCCGTCGCGGTCAACCGTCGTGTCTGCGGAAAGAACAACATCTAAGGGATGCAATGCACTCACTGTTTGCGCCTTGAGTTTCGCAACGCGCCTCACGTAATCGACAGCGCTCTCCCCTGGAATAGTCGACTCATCGACATCTGCTGGGACGACCACAAAATCGACCTCAAGATCGCTCAACATCGCTCGACGACGTGGCGAGCCGGATGCGAGCACAAGTTCAGCCACCCGACACTGCCATCTCTTGGGCATCATCAGGAATTGTCATATCGGTTGCAGCGTCATTAGCCGTCAGGAAACCCTCAGGAAGCGCAACCTTGATCGGGCCATTTGTATGGCCACGACGAATTCGGGCACCACCTTCAACGAGAAGGGCCGAACGGTCTACCCCAGCCAAGAGGTCTTCGAGTTCAGCGATAGTCGACACCAAGGAGAAGCGCCGTCGGGCCTCGGGCCCCACCGGGTAGCCAGTGAGATACCACGACGCATGCTTGCGAAAATCTCGCATTGCAAAGTTCTCACCATCAAGCCGTTTGCCCCTCTTCGTCACGACATCTGAGGAATAGTGATCAACGAGCGCGCGGGCGTGATCAAGCATCACATCTGCAACCTCGCCAAGACTTCTCGGTGCTGGCACCTCCCGACCAGCGAATGCCTCAACGAGATCCGAGAACAACCAAGGTCGACCGAGACAGCCTCGCCCGATCACCACTCCGTCACATCCGGTTTGGTTCATCATGTTGAGCGCATCCTGCGCTTCCCAGATGTCACCGTTACCAAGAACGGGAATGTTGTACCCGGCGTCGACAACCAATTCTTTGAGTTGAGCAATCGCACCCCACCGAGCATCTCCGGAATAGTGCTGCTCAACAGTTCGAGCGTGCATCGCCACCCAGGCGACCCCTTCATCGGCGCAGATCAACGCAGCATCACGATCGGTTCTGAAGACATCGTCAAGACCCATCCGAAACTTTGCTGTCACCGGAATCCCAAATGGTGAAGCCGCCTGCACGGCGGCACGAACAATGGCGCGAAGTAGCGCTGGACGAGCAGGAACTGCCGCACCCCCGCCCTTGCGGGTCACTTTTGCTGCCGGGCATCCAAAGTTGAGGTCGACGTGATCGACAAGCCCCTCTTCACAGACGATTGACACTGCCTGTCCGAGTTGAACCGGATCACTGCCGTAGATCTGCAGACTTCTCGGATTCTCATCAGGAGCAAATGACATCATTCGCATCGTCTTGTCATTGCGATGCACGACAGCCGCAGACATGACCATCTCATTGACGTAGACGAGCCCCGGCGCATGCTGACGGCAGATCGACCGAAATGCTGCGTTTGTCACGCCAGCCATCGGCGCCAAAACAACCGGTGCCGCCAATGTGTGGTCACCAATTTGCATTGGGATTCGCTCAGCCATCAGCAATACCTGTTTCAACAAGAGGCATCGAAGGG
>NZ_JALRGW010000056.1:0-3010 GCF_023253315.1 Aestuarium sp. | reverse complement strand
GGTGCTGCAGGGGAGGATTGAACTCCCGACCTCTCCCTTACCAAGGGAGTGCTCTACCACTGAGCTACTGCAGCGTCGGTGGGCGGCTGATTAGACGCAAAATGAATGCTGTGCAAGCCTTATCTGGACGCTTTTTTTTTGCTCATGTAGACAAAGTGCATGAACAGCAAAAACAATGGCAAATCACCCTCGAAAAAGGATGCTGACCGCGAAGCGCGGTTGAAAGCGGCGTTGAAGGCCAATATGGCCCGGCGCAAGGCGCAGGCCCGCGCCCGGGCAGCCCATCAAGGCGGTGATGAGGCAGAGCAAAAGGACAAAGGCTGATGGATTCGATTATTGTGCGGGGAAATGGGGCCTTGAATGGCCAAATTCCGATTGCCGGTGCCAAAAACGCCTGCCTGACGCTGATGCCCGCCACGCTGCTTAGCGAAGAACCGTTGACCCTGACAAACGCGCCGCGGCTGTCTGATATTCGCACCATGACGCAGCTTTTACGCTCGCTTGGGGCCGAGGTGGCGGCGATGCAGGATGGCAAGGTGCTGGCCATGACCAGCCACAACATTTCCAACCACCGGGCAGATTACGATATCGTGCGTAAGATGCGCGCGTCTATTTTGGTGTTGGGGCCCATGTTGGCGCGCGATGGTCATGCCATTGTTTCGCTGCCCGGTGGCTGCGCCATCGGTGCGCGCCCGGTTGATCTGCATTTGCAAGCGCTCGAGGCGATGGGCGCCGAGCTGGAATTGAAAGAGGGCTACGTGCATGCACGCGCCCCGGGTGGGCGGCTGCGGGGCGGCACCATTGCCTTTCCGTTCGTGTCTGTGGGGGCCACGGAAAATGCGCTGATGGCGGCCACCTTGGCCAAGGGCACCACCGTGATAAAAAATGCCGCGCGCGAACCCGAGATTGTGGATCTGGCACGCTGCTTGCGCAAAATGGGCGCGCAGATTTCGGGCGAGGGCACAGACACGCTGACCATCGAAGGCGTAGACCGGCTGAATGGCGCCACCCACCCCGTTGTCACCGACCGAATCGAGCTGGGCACCTATATGCTGGCGCCAGCCATTTGTGGGGGCACGGTGGACTGTTTGGGCGGCACCATCGAATTGGTGGGCGCGTTTTGCGAGAAACTGGATGCCGCGGGTGTTTCGGTGGAAGAAACCGACCTTGGCTTGAAAGTTAGCCGCAAGAATGGCCGCGTGCGCGCGGTTGACGTCGCGACCGAGCCCTTTCCCGGCTTTCCCACCGATCTGCAGGCGCAATTCATGGCGATGATGTGTATCGCCGATGGCTCGTCGCAGATTTCAGAAACAATTTTTGAAAACCGCTTCATGCATGCGCCGGAATTGATGCGCATGGGGGCCAAGATCGAGGTGCATGGCGGCACCGCCCGTGTGACTGGGGTCGAGCGGCTAAAGGGGGCGCCGGTGATGGCCACCGATTTGCGCGCCTCGGTCTCGTTGATCTTGGCGGGGCTTGCCGCGGAAGGGGAAACCATCGTGAACCGCGTCTACCACCTAGATCGTGGCTATGAGCGGGTAGAGGAAAAATTGGGCAATGTCGGCGCCCATATCGAACGGGTGTCTGGCCAATGAGCGAAGATGCGCGTTTCGAAGATGGCCGCGAAGCACCGCTTAATCTGGGCGCGATGGATGCCGATGATCTGGCGATTATCTCGGCCTTGGTGCAAGATGCGGTCTTTCCCGCCTCGGAAATTGCATGGCAACCGCGCGCGCGCCGCTTTGCGATCTTGCTAAACCGGTTTCGCTGGGAAAACGGCGCCCGCGTTCAATTAGGCCCCGAGCGGGTGCAATCGCTGTTGGTTTTTGACACGGTGCAAAAGGTGTCCAGCCAAGGCGTGGCGCGCGGGGCGTCTGATATGGTGCTGTCGTTGCTGTCGCTGGAGTGGCGCGAAACCGCGGCCCCCTCGGGCGAAGTGCTGCTGCAATTGGCGGGCGATGGGGCCATCCGCCTAGAGATCGAGGCGCTAGATGTCAGCCTGCGCGACGTTACACGCCCCTATGCCGCGCCATCGGGCCGCCGCCCCGAGCACGGGGTATAAGCATTGCTGGCTTGAGCCGGGGCGCGCCTGCCGCTAAGAGGGGCGCAGCCACAAAGGACCGCCGATAATGCCACAGTTTCTGGATGCCAGCGAAGCCGATTTCGAGGCCCGTTTTACCGCCCTTTTGGGGGCCAAACGCGAAGACAGCCCCGATGTGGATGCCGCTGTTGCCGCCATCATTGCCGATGTGCGCAGCCGTGGCGATGCGGCGCTGGTGGATCTGACCGCAAAATTCGACCGCTTAAAGCTGGATGCGGGCAGCCTGCGCTTTAGCGAGGCCGAGATTGATGCGCTGGTGGCCCAAGTGCCCGCGCACGAACGCGCCGCGCTGGAATTGGCGGCCGCGCGCATTCGCGCCTATCACCTGCGCCAATTGCCCGAAGATGCCAGCTGGCACGATGAAACCGGTGCCATGCTGGGCTGGCGCTGGACGCCCGTCAGCGCTGCGGGGTTATACGTGCCGGGGGGGCTGGCCAGCTACCCGTCCTCGGTTTTGATGAATGCCATCCCCGCCAAGGTGGCGGGGGTTTCGCGGCTGGCCATCACCGTGCCCACCCCCGATGGGCAGGCCAACCCGCTGGTTTTGCTGGCGGCGCGGCTGGCGGGGGTGGATGAAATTTATCGCATTGGTGGCGCGCAGGCCATTGCTGCCTTGGCCTATGGCACCGAAACAATCGCGCCGGTTGATAAAATCACAGGCCCGGGCAACGCCTATGTTGCTGCGGCCAAACGGCGCGTTTTTGGCAAAGTGGGCATCGACATGATCGCGGGCCCATCGGAAATTCTGGTGATCGCTGATGGCGATAACGAGCCGGATTGGATCGCGCTGGATCTGCTCAGCCAGGCCGAACATGACGAAAGCGCCCAATCGATTTTGATCACCGACAGCCCGGCCATGGCGCGTGCCGTGGCGGTGGCGGTGGATCGTAACCTTGCCATGCTAGAGCG
>NZ_JALRGW010000055.1:0-3436 GCF_023253315.1 Aestuarium sp. | reverse complement strand
CATGGTGAACATGATGACGTCGCACCATGCGGCCGCTTCGGCGATGCCCATGACTTTTAGGCCTTCTGCCTCTGCTTTCTTCGCAGAAGGGGATCCTTCGCGCAGGGCAACGACAACGTTTTTCGCGCCAGAATCACGCAGGTTCAATGCGTGTGCGTGACCTTGGGAACCATAGCCCAAGATTGCCACTTTTGCTTCTTTGATTAGGTTTACGTCGCAATCGCGATCATAATATACGCGCATGATATTTTCCTTATCTCATGTGGTGATGGGCGCAGAATATGGATATTCTCGGAATAAAGGTATCTTTGTTGCTGTTTATTCCTAAAAATACGTGATATTAATTCGTAATTTTGCGAATTTAGGTAAAAATTATGCTCGATGATCTGGATCGGCGTATTCTGCGCCATTATCAGGTGAACCCGTCGATGACGATGGCGGAATTGGCGGATCGTGCCACAACGACACCTGCCGTCGCGTCGCGTCGTTTGGCACGGTTGCGTGACGACGGGGTCATTAGAGGGCGCGAGATTGTCATTGATTGGCATGCCTTGGGGTACGAGGTCGAGGTATCGTTGCGCATTACCTTGGATAAAACCCAACCACGGGCGTTTGACGATTTTATCGAAGCGGCGCGCGTGGTGCGCGAGGTGATTGAGATCCAGACCTTTCTGGGCCGTGTCGATGTGCGGTTGTCTGTCATTGCCCGCGATATGCCGCATTATCAGACCATCTATCGCAATCAAATCCTGACGCTGCCGCACATTGCCGAGATCGAAGCATTGATGCATGTCGCCCGTATCAAAACCGCCGAAGGTTTGCCGATATGATTGAATTGGATGACATCGATCGCGCGATTTTGCGCGACCTTTCCCGTGATGCTGGAAAAAGTGCCGGTGCATTGGCCAAAGAATTGGGCCTATCGCAACCCGCAACATGGCGCCGTATCAAACGATTGTCAGATCTTGGCGTGATAAAATCCGAACGTCTGGTGTTGGATCAAGAAAAGCTTGGTCTCGGTGTGACGGTTTTCTTGGGCGTTAAATTGGCTACGAAAGGTCGCATTAGCTTGGAGGATTTCGAACGCGCCGTGACCGCCATCCCCGAAGTGCAAACGGTCGAACACGTGTTGGGCATGTATGATTACCGTCTGCGCGTCGTGGCCCGCGATATTTCCGATTTTGAACGGGTCCTGCGGCGGCGGATCATGACCTTGCCAGGGGCAGGGGACCTAGAGGCGAATGTTCTATTATCCGAAGAAAAGCGCCTAGGCCCATTATGAAAAACGCCCGCGCGGTGCGGGCGTTCTGTATTAAATTATCGTTATGCTTTTGGCGCAGTTTTTGGGGCAACCAGCCATTCGCGCCCCTTGAGCATTGCGTTCCAATACATCCACGGCAACAGGCCTGCTTTTAGCACCCACGCCAATTTGCGGGGTTTTGTGCTGTCCCAGGGGAAGGATGGAATAATTTTTCCGCCATAACCGAATTCGGCCAAGATCACTTTGCCGTTTTCAACTGTCAATGGGCATGATCCATATCCGTCGTAATGATACACAGGATCTTGGCCATTCATCACGCGCAACAGGTTTGCCGCAACGATGGGTGCTTGTTTACGGGCTGCGGCAGCGGTTTTTGCGTTCGCTGTGGAACAGGCATCACCCATACCAAATATGTTTTTATATTTCGTGTGTTGTAGCGTATATTGATCAACATCGATCCAACCCGCATCGTTTGCAATCGGGCTCCCAACGACAAAATCATGGCCCGTTTGTGGCGGAACAACATGCAACATGTCGAATTTCTTATCGACCGTCGTACGATTGCCGTCTGCGTCGGTGCCCTCGAAAGTTGCGATTTTCGAGTCGCCGTCGACCTTGATTAATTTGCTGTTCATGGTTAATTTTGCACCGTATCGGTTCACGTATTCCATCAAAGGTGGAACGTAATCTGCCACCCCAAACAGGCTAGGGCCGGCATTGCAGAATTCAACATCAACGTTTTTCAATGCTCCTTGCTTTTCCCATTCAGAGCACGACAGATACATCGCCTTTTGTGGCGCACCTGCGCATTTGATCGGCATAGGGGGCTGGGTAAAGATGGCTTTGCCGGCTTTGGTTTTTTGAACCAATTTCCACGTGTAAGGCGCTAAATCGAAACGATAGTTCGATGTTACGCCATTTTTGCCCAGAGTTGCCTCTAACCCTTCGATGCCGGCCCAGTTCAGTTTCAGACCGGGGGACGCAACCATATAATCATAGGTCACACTGCGCCCGTCTTGCAACGTGACGCTGTTGCTGTCTGGATCAAAGGACGCAACCGCCGCTTTGATGTGTTTGACGCGCGATGGCATGACCGAATGGGTTGGGCGAACTGTTTGTTGGGCATGAAATATGCCGCCGCCAACCATTGTCCAGCCAGGTTGGTAGAAATGGTCATCATTTGGTTCAATAATGGCAATGTCCAATGATTTGTTGCGTTTTAGTAAGCTGGACGCCGCTGCAATGCCACCCGCGCCGCCACCAATGATTAAGATTGAATGATGCATAATAGTCTCCACTTTGTGGCCGACGGTATACATTTATCCGGAAAAATCAATTAAAAAATTCACAAATTTGAATGTATTGCACTTGGCCGAAAACGGTATGCCAAAGTAGACTTTGCGTTTCAAGACATTCTCGGATACGACTTTTTCAACCAAAGTATAGGAGTCCCTCATGTCTGCCCTACTAAACTCTGTCGACCCAGATGGCTTGTTAGAATTTTCCGTAGTGTTCACGGATCGTTCCTTGAACCACATGTCCAAACAGTTTCAAACCGTCATGCGCGACATATCAGCGATGTTGAAAGAGGTCTATAACGCGGATGCAACCGCATTGGTCCCAGGTGGCGGCACTTATGGGATGGAAGCAGTTGCACGTCAGTTTGGCCAAGACTCCAAAATTCTCGTGGTGCGAAACGGTTGGTTTTCCTATCGCTGGAGCCAGATTTTTGACGCCGCGAAAAATGCGCAAACCGTTGACGTGCTCAAGGCACGCCGTGCCGGAAATGGAACCGCAGAGCCTTTCCAACCTGCTCCCATTCAAGAAGTCGAGGCAAGAATTCACGATACCCGACCCGATATCGTGTTCGCTCCGCACGTGGAAACATCTGCGGGTGTGATCTTGCCAGAAGAGTATATCAAACGCATGGCCGCGGCGGCACATGACGTGGGTGCGCTCATGGTTCTAGATTGTATCGCATCTGGCTGCGCTTGGGTCGATATGAAGGCAACGGGCGTTGATGTTCTGATTTCGGCACCGCAAAAAGGTTGGTCAGCGTCGCCCTCAGCTGGCCTTGTAATGTTGTCCGACCGTGCGGTAGCACGCATGGAAAATACGACATCAGACAGTTTTGCAATTGATTTGAAAAAGTGGCACTCGATTATGCAGACCTAT
>NZ_JALRGW010000054.1:0-3440 GCF_023253315.1 Aestuarium sp. | reverse complement strand
AAACCAGATATTTTTTAGTCAACTTATATCAGTTTTATTTGACTTTCCAACCGTTTCTCATGTAACTAATCACTAAAGATATATTGTGGTGTGTACGCTTTTGGAATGGGTTTGGCTGAATACATCATTTCGCGAGCTTTTTCTTTCTAAATTTATCTATCAGTCAAAGCTTCGGTCGACAACCTGGTAATTTATAAATTTCTGCGGCAAGGACGTTTCGGTGTAAAATCGAACATTCTGTTTGTCACATTAGTACTTTATGATGAATATAAACCGCCGTTATGAGTATTCGTCTGAGTTTTGTGACAATCATTTAATGGAGTCTAAATCCTTTTTTAACTAGGATACTTGCTCCCTAGAGTTGAGTTTGTCTTCCATTTTGAGTTGGGTGATCACGTTGTTCAAAGCAGTTATACGTTGTGCCATTTTAATATATTTTAAGAAGAGAAATATTTAATTTAATTCTTCATATAGACAACTAATCTTTATAGCCATTGACTGAGTTTTCACCACTGCCCTCGAGTCTCGCGTTTGACTGCTTGCGATGATTTAAAGTAGAGCTGACCACGATATTCATCTCTGATTTTGTTGAACGCTATTAAATACCTGCAACAATATCTAAAAGCATATTTCCACTAGATTGCTTCCTTACAACCCCTCTTTTCGTTAAATTGCCCTATGATTATTCTTTACCAAATTTTCTATCTTGTAGTCCTTACATACTAGGTCTCGATGAGTTGACTGTGTCCGGATCAATTTCAATAGAAATGTCATTCTCGATAAAACTCTACTCAGCAAGCACTTGCTAAGATGACTCTGGCTGCAATTCTGATGCTCTCAACTTCATGGCGTACGAGTCAAAGACCTCTGGCCCACCACTACCTTATTTTCCAAGCTGCTACTATTTTCTTAAAATTTCTTTGTATCTGTCCGGAAGTAAATAATCTTATTAGTTGCTCTGATCAACCATGATCATCGACGACATCGAATTCTCTAATGATTATGTTGAATCGTCAAGTTAGTTGTCTTAGGACTGAGCAAAATTTTGATTCTGTAAAACAAAGACAAGTAAAATTGGCAAGAGCGCTGCAAGGTTAGAGATCTCTAGGATCCAAATAGGGAATTCACTTGCAAACCCTTTATATTGGACGGCTATTACAATGTCGACGACTATCTTGACGAGATAGCTGATTCCATAAGTCATCACGATAGCCTTAATTTGGTAAGTTTAGCGATCGTATGTCCGCAACTGCCGAGATGACTATACACCCACATACAAGAAGTACACCAGCAGAATTGTGTAGACACTTATTAGCAACACACAGTCCCAAAGTCTTATCGGTTAATTTTTACCTCGATTCTACAAATAGTTTGGGCACCAGCCTATACCAATTATCAAAGTCATGATAGTCGTTAAAATAACGAGGCCAGCCAACAAAGCTCTCTTCAGTTTAATCCTAACTTCTTAGAGGCTGTATTAGTAATTCTCATCCGTCTATAGTGACAAGACGCATGTCAGTTCTGTGTAGTTGCATGCTTTGTGCGAAGAGCGTCGAGGTGCTCAACAGGAATACGACGAGTAGTTTTTTCATCAGGTTTGAATTACTCCAGGGTTGTAGCGTGGAATATCGGGATTATGATCGGCCATTCCAATACCGTAACTCAACCATTGTCTGGTTTTCGCTGGATCAATGACCGCATCTACCCAAAGTCGAGAAGCAGCATAATACGGGCTCATCTGGGCTTCATAGCGCGCCTCAATCTTCTCTTGTAGCTCTTTCAGCGCCTTTGGGTCCAATTCTTCTCCAGCCGCCTTCAACCTAGATTTTTCAATCTGTAAAAGTACCTTGGCCGCCTGAGCACCGCCCATTACGGCCAGCTTGGCGTTTGGCCAAGCCAGTATAAGTCTCGGGTCGTAAGCCGTACCGTTCATGGCATAATTCCCAGCGCCAAAGCTGTTGCCGGTGATAACGGTGAACTTCGGCACCGTAGAATTGGCCACAGCATTGACCATTTTCGCACCATCTTTAATGATGCCACCGTGCTCACTCTTGGAGCCAACCATAAATCCAGTAACGTCTTGTAGGAAGATGAGCGGGATGCGCTTTTGGTTACAATTGGCCACAAAACGAGCTGCCTTATCCGCGCTATCGCTGTAAATCACTCCGCCAATCTGCATTTCGCCTTTGGCGTTTTTAATGATCGACCTGTTGTTCGCCACAATACCCACGGCCCAGCCGTCTATTCGGTCATAGCCCCAATGTATGGTTTGTCCATAGGACTCCTTATAGGGCTGCCAGCTGTCCGCATCAATGATGCATTCAATAATGGGCATATTGTCGAATGGCTTGCCGTCGTGGGGGATGTACCCGTAAATATCTTCACCAGGATGTTTTGGTGCGACCGATGCGATTCGATCAAACCCCGCTTTCGGGAATGCACCTTGTTTGTCGACCAACCCTTTAATGGTATCCAGGGCCTCTTGATCGTTTTCACATTTGTAATCCGTTACTCCGCTGATATCACAGTGGGTATCGGCTCCTCCAAGTGTCTCGTTATCAATGTCCTCACCGATCGCGGCTTTGACCAAATACGATCCGGCCAGGAAAATACTTCCAGAACCTTTGACAATCAAACTCTCGTCGGACATAATGGGCAAATAGGCCCCGCCCGCCACACAACTCCCCATGATGGCAGAAATCTGTGGAACGCCCATACTGGATAGCACGGCATTGTTGCGGAATATGCGCCCGAAATGCTCCCGGTCAGGGAAGATCTCATCTTGCAGAGGTAGGAAAACTCCCGCGCTATCGACCAAATAGATGATGGGGAGGCGATTCTCTATGGCTATTTGCTGTGCTCTGAGGTTCTTCTTTCCCGTAATGGGGAACCAGGCACCGGCTTTCACTGTGGCATCATTGGCCACGACAATACATTGGCGGCCTTTGATATAGGCCAATACCACGACTACGCCTCCGGCGGGACAACCGCCATACTCCTCATACATGCCATCGCCCGCAAAGGAGGCAATTTCTAGACAGGGTTGTTTGGGATCAACCAGGTAAGCGATGCGCTCACGTGCGGTCATTTTGCCTTGATCGCGTTGTTTTTGAAGCTTGGCAGTACCTCCGCCCAATTCTACTTGGGCCTGACGCTTCCTCAATTCACTGAGCAAGAGCCTCAGCTCGTCGTCATTTTTGTTGAAGGATAGGTTCATGAATGTGATGTGGTTCTTGTCATAGTTCAAGCTCGGTGAGGTAGTCCCACGAGCTACGCCCTAAGTTAAAGAACAGATCTAAGGCACTCAAGTTGTTTTGAAAACCATTTTTTTCCTGAAATACCTGAGGATATGGAGCAAACCCCAAGGTGCTTTCCATCTTAGGACTAAGGTTGCGAAGGTCCAATCCACGGGCCTCGAGCTCAAACCGCTCCGACAAGTT
>NZ_JALRGW010000053.1:0-3502 GCF_023253315.1 Aestuarium sp. | reverse complement strand
ATGCAAGCAGTGTCGTTAAGACATGAAGCGTGGTTACGACTGACCGAAAGCGGAACACACGGTCACCTTATCATGCCGATCCTTGTTCATATCTTGGATGAGAGTGGTAATTCCCCGCTAGAAATCCCCCAAGACGAACTCGATCGAGTGCTCGACGATGCTGCTGAAGCAATTCCCAATACAGTTATCAATATCTTCCGCTACTGGCGACAGCAGTGAATAATTTCAATTCTGAGAACGGCGGTGAGAAAGTCGGCCACGGTAGCGGCGGGATGAGCCCGCTGCGGGCGGCGTAAAAGTCGTCCACCTTTACCCTTTCTGGCGACGGGGAGGGCGGGAGGATTTTCACCGTGGATTTGTATCGTAAGGTGCGACTGGCGTGTGCCGAGGGGATGAGCCAGCGCGAAGCCGCGCGTCAGTTTGGGATTTCCCGCGACAGCGTTCGGAAGATGTTGGAGTTTTCGGTTCCGCCCGGATACCGGCGGACGGCGCCGGTGAAGCGGCCGAAGCTGGATGGGTTCACCGAGATCATCGATGGCTGGCTGGAAGGCGATCGCGAGGTCCATCGAAAGCAACGGCACACGGCGAAGCGGGTGTTCGAGCGGCTTCGCGATGAGCATGGGTTCACTGGCGGCTATACGATCATTAAGGACTACATGCGGGAGCGCGAGCGGCGCGGCCGCGAGATGTTCGTGCCTCTGGCGCATCCGCCAGGACATGCCCAGGCCGACTTCGGCGAGGCGGTGGTTGTCATCGGCGGCGTCGAGCAGAAGGCGCATTTCTTCGTGATGGACCTGCCGCACAGCGATGCCTGCTTCGTGCGTGCTTATCCCGCGGCGACAGCGGAAGCCTGGGTCGACGGCCACGTCCACGCCTTCGCATTCTTCGGCAAGGTCCCCGCGTCGGTCCTCTACGACAACGACCGCTGCCTGGTTGCGAAGATCCTGCCGGACGGCATGCGTCAGCGGGCCACGCTCTTCAGCGGGTTCCTGTCGCATTACCTCTTCCGTGACCGCTACGGCCGCCCCGGCAAGGGGAACGACAAGGGCAACGCGGAGGGATTGGTCGGCTATTCCCGCCGCAACTTCATGGTGCCGATCCCGCGCTTTGCGACCTGGGACGCATTCAACGGTTACCTGGAGGATCAGTGTCTTGACCGTCAGGCGGATGTCCTGCGGGGCCAGTCCGAGACGATCGGTCAACGCCTCGGTCGAGATCTTGCCGCGATGTCCGAGCTTCCGGTGGCACCGTTCGATGCCTGCGACCAAGCCACCGGGCGGGTCAGCTCCCAGGCGCTGGTGCGCTACAAGACCAACGATTACTCGGTGCCGGTCGCCTACGGCCACCGCGACGTCTGGATCAGGGGTTATGTCGACGAGGTCGTGATCGGCTGCGGTGGCGAGCTCATCGCACGCCATCCCCGCTGCTATGACCGCGAGGACATGGTCTTCGATCCGGTGCATTATCTCCCGCTCATCGAGAGGAAGATCAATGCTTTGGATCAGGCGGCGCCTCTTGCCGAATGGGAGCTTCCGCCGGAGTTCGCAACCCTGCGCCGCCTGATGGAAGCGCGGATGATCAAGGCGGGACGCCGGGAATATGTGCAGGTCTTGCGCCTGCTGGAAACCTTCGACATCGATGATCTCCACGCGGCCGTGAAGAAGGCCCTGCAATTGGGCGCGGTCGGCTTCGATGCCGTGAAGCACCTCGCTCTCTGCCATGTTGAGAAACGGCCACCGAGGCTGGATCTCGATGTCTACCCCTACCTGCCGCGCGCGAATGTCGGGACCACCTCGGCAGCCAGTTACATGTCCCTGTTGTCGGGGGATGCGGCATGACCGACACCTCGAAGATCCTGCTCGCGGATCATCTGAAGACGCTCAAGTTACCCACCTTCCTGCGGGAATATGAGAAGCTGGGCCGCCAGTGCGCCACAGAGGGGCTGGACCATGTCCAGTTCCTGGCCCGCCTGGTCGAGCTGGAGTTGATCGATCGTGAGCG
This sequence comes from Aestuarium sp., assembly GCF_023253315.1. Taxonomy (NCBI): domain Bacteria; kingdom Pseudomonadati; phylum Pseudomonadota; class Alphaproteobacteria; order Rhodobacterales; family Paracoccaceae; genus Aestuarium; species Aestuarium sp. Next base: position 1,501 of record NZ_JALRGW010000053.1, on the reverse strand, counting down.
GCGGATGGTCGAGCGCCGCATCAAGGCCGCGAAGTTCCCGGCGACCAAGAGCCTCGACAGCTTCGACTTCAAGGCGATCCCCAAGCTGAACAAGATGCAGGTGCTGGAACTCGCCCGCTGCGAATGGATCGACCGGCGCGAGAATGTCATCGCCCTCGGCCCGAGCGGCACGGGCAAGACGCATGTGGCCCTCGGGCTCGGGCTGGCCGCCTGCCAGAAGGGCATGTCGGTCGGCTTCACCACCGCTGCCGCACTCGTCAACGAGCTGATGGAAGCGCGCGACGAACGCCGTTTGCTGCGCGTCCAAAAACAGATGGCCGGCGTCAAGCTGCTCATCATCGACGAGCTGGGCTTCGTGCCGCTGTCCAAGACCGGCGCCGAACTGCTGTTCGAACTGATCTCGCAGCGCTACGAGCGCGGCGCCACGATGATCACCAGCAACCTGCCATTCGACGAATGGACCGAAACCTTCGGAACTGAGCGCCTTACCGGCGCTCTCCTCGACCGGCTGACCCACCACGTCAACATCCTCGAGATGAACGGCGAGAGCTACAGGCTTGCCCAGAGCCGCGCCCGAAAGGCCGAAGCCCCAACCTGATCATCCTTCACAGGATTGGCCCTGCGGGCCAATGCGCCATGGCACGCGCCAGCTATCTGAGGAGCGCACGCGCCATGTCGCTCGGCGCCCCGCCACTGGCCGGGTTTTGCGCCGCCAAGTGGCCGGTTTTTGCTCCGCCGTTGACAGCGGCCCCATGCCGTTCTTGCAGGACCAAAACTTAGCCACCTCTGGGAAGCGGTATAGAAGATTGTTCGTGTCTGAAACCTTGCGCCCAGAACAGTATGGGCAGCTTCTCCCGTGAATGGCTCTGTTGGAGATGAGGGCTTCCCACTCGTGACCTTCACCGCATTGCCACCACGCTAGCTTGTTAGAACCGTGCAACACATCTTCAGGCGACTTGTTCCCGTTCTTGGTCGGATGCCATTCGGCGACAAGTTCAGGGTAGTCCGAGACGTATTTCTTGTCGGACGGCAGGTCAGGAAAGAGTTCTTCTTGTCGTTTGCTCACGTAGCCAAGATGCTATCGCTGGGACGGCATTTCAAGAATTGCTTCACTTGTTGCACTTCCATCAGATAACAGACCTCGACTAAACCTTGTCGCCTCCAAGGCCACATGGCTAGCCCCTTCGTAGACTATCCTCATCTCTACAAACCCCTTCCGCTTACACAGACTACACCGTGGCTCAAAAACGAAAATCTCCCCAGTCAGTACAAGCCAAAGCCGCTAATTGGTTTTCCAACATATTAGATGCTGGGTAAGCTGTACCGTAGCCCAGTGCCACAGCACTACTCTGCTGCGTCTTATGGGCCAAAAGATAATCTCGCTCCGCAATAGCCACTCTCGCAGCGACGCCCAGCTCGCTTAAGAACCTCATACCGTATCGAACCACTGACATATCCCTCAGAAAGGCTTCTGTGGCCCCATATAGCCCCTCCCCTCTTC
>NZ_JALRGW010000052.1:0-3579 GCF_023253315.1 Aestuarium sp. | reverse complement strand
AGACCTGAATGCACCGCTCGACTTCAGACTCGCGGCCGATCAGCGGGTCGACATCGCCCTTGCGCGCCTTGACGTTCAGATCGACGCAATATTTCGACAGCGCAGATTCCTTAACCTCGCCCGCCTCGGCCTTGGGAGTTTCGTGATGCGGGTCTTCGGCGCCAGTCAGCGGGCGCTGTTCGCCATAAGACGGGTCTTTGGCCACGCCATGGGCGATGAAATTGACCGCGTCATAGCGGGTCATATCCTGTTCTTGCAGGAAAAACGCCGCATTCGATTCGCGTTCAGCAAATATGGCGACCAGCACATTGGCGCCGGTCACTTCCGAGCGGCCCGAGGATTGCACATGGATCGCCGCGCGTTGGATCACGCGCTGGAAGGCCGCGGTTGGCACGGCTTCCGAGCCTTCGACATCGGTCACAAGCGTTGACAGATCATCGTCGATAAAGCTGGCAAGGGTTTTGCGCAACAGCTCCAGATCGACCGAACAGGCCTTCATCACACGGGCCGCGTCGGGTTCGTCGATCAGGGACAATAGCAGATGTTCAAGCGTCGCCAATTCGTGGCGGCGCGAATTGGCAAGCGCCAGGGCGCCGTGAATGGCTTGTTCAAGCGTGGTCGAAAATGATGGCACTGGTTTCGTGCTCCTGTCCTGCGGGTCGAATGGTCCGTGCGGTCCATCTCAACCATGACCTCATACTGTAAAGGATCGGTTTTATTTCCCGATCTTCAAGCCCTAAATCGGCAAGTTTTCGGTTTTTCTCGGTTAAGGTTTAAAAAGTGATCGCTGCGTCGCAGTTTGGGCCTAGAAGCTGTCCTTCATGCTGCGCAAACGCGCAAAGACCTCGGCGTCGCTGGCCAAAGTCATTCCTAACCTTGCTTTGATATAAGGGTCATTGGCGCGAAGAAAAGGGTTGGTCGCCAATTCTCCTGACAGCCGCGAGGGCACGGTGGCGCGTTGTTCGCTGCGGGCTTTGGCAACCTTGGCGATACGGGCCTGCAAGGCCGCATTCTGCGGATCAACCGTTGCAGCAAAAGCAAGATTCGCGGTGGTGTATTCATGCCCCGAACAGATCAATGTCTCGGGCGGCAGAGCGCGCAGCTTGGCAAGGCTTGCGAACATCTGATCTGGGGTGCCTTCAAACAGCCGGCCACAGCCTGCGGCCATCAGGCTGTCGGCGGTAAAGCAAAAGCCCGAAGTTGGCAAATAAAAGGCAATATGGCCAAGGGTGTGGCCTGACACATCCAGCACCTGTGCGGCCTCTGTGCCGATGGCGATGGTGCTGCCCTCAGTCAGCTCGCGCGTCAAAGGCGGTAGGCGGTGCGCATCGGCGGCCGCCCCCAACACGGCGGCCGAGGTGGCTTCAACAATCGCCGTGACGCCGTCGATGTGATCCCAATGATGATGGGTCAGCCAGATAGCATCCAGCCCCCAGCCGCGCTTTTGCAGAACTGCCAAGATCGGGCTTGCCTCTGGCGCGTCAATCAGAACGGTTTCCCCCGAGCCCGCATCGTGCAAAAGATAGGCGTAATTGTCTTTCAGGCAGGGAATGGTCACAAGCTCGAGGGTCATGGGCGGCCTTTCACAGGGGCGGGGATGGCAACGCAGGGTAGCCTTGCGGCGTGGTTTGGGTATGATTAAGCCAGTTTGGCGGGAAAGGTCTGGGTCTGCAATGCATCTTGATGTGCTTGATCTGCGCAACTTTTACTACCGCACCCGTTTGGGGCGAGTGGCGCAGCGGGCGATCCGAGATCAGCTGGTGCGGATCTGGCCGCCTGTCAAAGGCCAGACAGTGGCGGGCTTTGGCTTTGCTGTGCCGCTGCTGCGACCCTATCTTGAAGATGCGCGGCGGGTGATCGGGCTGATGCCGGGGCCACAGGGGGTGATGCCCTGGCCGGCGGGAATGGCCAATGTTTCGGTGCTTTGCGAAGAAACCCAATGGCCGTTGCCGACGGGGCATGTTGACCGGCTTGTGCTGATGCACGGGCTTGAAACCTCGGACAATCCGATGGCGGTCTTGGACGAGGCGCATCGGGTGCTGGGGCCGGGTGGGCGCATTGTGATCGTGGTGCCCAACCGCGCGGGGCTTTGGGCACGCCGAGATGCGACCCCCTTTGGGCAGGGCCGCCCCTATTCCGGCCGCCAGCTGGAAGGCCAGTTGAAAGAGCACGGCTTTCGGGTCGAGCGCAGCATGACGCTTTTGTTTGCGCCGCCATCGGAAAGCCGGTTCTGGCTGCGCACCTCGACGTTTTGGGAAGGCTTTGGTCGCAATTTGCCTTGGCTTGCGGGCGGTGTGCTGCTGGTTGAGGCCAGTAAGCAAGTCTATGCGCCGACGCGTGGCACCTTGGCCAGTGCGGTGCGCCGCCCGTTGCGGGTGCTGGAAGGTGTGGGGGCTGCCGTGCCAAGCGCAAAACGACCGTCCGAAGGTGTTGATCCTTAGCCAATGGATCGGGGGGCGAAAACCCGCTGACCCAAAGAATCAGCCCAATTGATCGTCTGGGCAGGCCTATTCTTGCAAATTTGCCGCAAGGCCATTTTCGGCCAAGATAGCCTGGGTTTGGTCGCCGTGACGAAATTGAATTTTGACCTCACGTCGCGTCAAATATATAAAACTTATTGTGATTGCTTGGATTTTGCCGCGTTGCAGCAAGCCGGTCTGCCGCTTTGCCAAGATCGCGGAGTTTTTCAGACTTTGCCGGGCCTCGTGCGCTTGGGCTATCTGTCGCAGCTTTCAGTGTAAAATGCCGCAGCAACGTGGTTGCGGCATCGTAAAGGCTCTGCTAGAGACGCGGGAAATCGAAAAGACGCATGCCCTAAGTATGCGCCGCAGTCGGGCTGAAATCCGAAGGCGGTTCACGCGAAGGGCCTATACAGCGGAAGGGTTGACGTGTCCGAACCAGCTTCAATCTCCTTGAACATCGCTGCGCGCTACGCGCAGGCCCTGTTCGAGATTGCAAAAGACGAAAACGGCCTAGCGACGCTTGAGGCCGATACCGATGCGCTGGGGGCTGCTTTGACAGCCAGCCCCGAGCTTGCCGGCATGATCGCCTCGCCGGTCGTGACCCGCGAAGATCAATCGCGCGCCATGGCGGCAGTTGTGGCTGCGATGGGGCTTTCGTCGGCAATGGCAAACACCATCGCGCTGATGGCCAGTAAACGCCGCCTGTTCGTGCTGCCGCAATTGGTGGCCAACCTGCGCGCCCGCATCGCCACCGAAAAGGGCGAAGTGACTGCCGAGATCACTTCGGCAGCAGCTTTGTCGCCAGCGCAAGCCACCGCACTGGTCGAAGCCTTGAAAGCCAAGGTCGGCAAGGACGTCAAATTGAACACTACCGTCGATGAAAGCCTCATCGGTGGTCTAATCGTCAAGCTCGGCTCGACCATGATCGACACCTCGGTCAAGGCGAAGCTCGCGGCACTTCAGAATGCAATGAAAGAGGTTGGGTGATGGGAATTCAGGCTGCTGAGATCTCTGCGATCCTTAAGGAGCAGATCAAGAACTTCGGCAAGGACGCTGCTGTGGCAGAAGTCGGCCGTGTGCTGTCCGTAGGGGATGGTATCGCGCGCGTTCACGGCTT
>NZ_JALRGW010000051.1:0-3789 GCF_023253315.1 Aestuarium sp. | reverse complement strand
ATTGGGGTGACCTGTCCGACGACGAACGCGCTGCGCGGGATGTCTTAGAATTCCTGAGCGGTTTTGAAGGGCGTGACCTTTATGCGCTGCGGTCGCACCTAGGTCAGGTCCCGTCGCTCGTTCGGGATTTGATCGAAGCGAAGAATTTGCCGGAATGGATCGTTCGCTACCCGTCGATGTCAGGCAGCGCGCGCGGCGAATACGATCTGGATGGTGTGTTGACGACTCTCGACACCGAAGAGGTCCGCCTCTTGTCCGAATATCTGAACCTCGAACCATACGAACCAGCGCGACTTGCGTTGCAGGTTTTGGTCACGGCACCTGACCCAGAGACGGGCGTGGAAACGGAGTTCGGCATTTCCAACTTCAAAGCAACCCGAGACTTCACGCCTGCGCGGTATGTCGACAACCGCAATGATGATGTTGTGCGTTTGGATACGGCGTCCATCACCATGGGGCGAACCCTCGATCCGAGTTGGGAAAACTTCACTGATCCGGTTGCAGGGCGCGCGTTTGGTGTGAACGTTAATTTTGCCACCTGTTTCACCAATTCCGTCTTGGTCACTGTGATTGCGACTGTGCTAACGTTGTTGATCAACTCGATGGCTGCCTTTGCATTGGCAAAGTATAAATTCCGCGGTCAGGTCGCGTTCTTTGTCGTGATCTTGGCAACCCTTATGGTGCCACCGACCATCACGCTCGTTGGGGTGTTCAAGGCGGTCTACGCGACAGGTTTGTCGGGATCAATTTGGGGCGTGATCATTCCGGGGGCTGCGACACCAACCGGTGTGTTCCTGTTGCGCCAATACATGCTGTCGATCCCTGATGAGCTGATTGAGGCAGCGCGTATGGATGCAGCATCCGAGTGGAAGGTCTATTGGCGTATTGTTCTGCCTCTGGCACTCCCTGCGATTGCTGCTCTCGCGATCCTGTCCGTCATTTGGCGGTGGAACGACCTTATTCTCCCCCTTGTGGCTATCGCGACCACCAAAGAAGCTTACACCATCCAACTCTGCCTGCTGGAGTTTCGTGGTGAACACCTGAGCCAAGAGCATTATCGACTTGCCATGACCATGGTTAGCCTCGTGCCTTCCACGCTCGTTTTCGTGTTCCTCCAGAAATACATCACCACAGGCATCGCCAATACGGGGCTGAAATAATGACTGATCTCGTCCTTTCCAAAGTTGTGAAACACTACGGTGCGGTTGAGGTCATTCATGGCATCGACATGGAAATCGCCTCGGGGGAGTTTTGCGTCTTCGTCGGGCCTTCGGGTTGCGGGAAATCTACGCTTTTGCGCATGATTTCTGGACTTGAAAGCATCACGGACGGCCAAGTTCGAATTGATGGGGAAGTAGTGAACCATGTGCCCGCGTCGCAGCGTGGGCTGGCAATGGTATTCCAATCCTATGCTCTCTATCCTCATATGTCGGTGAGAAAGAACCTGAGTTTTGGCCTCGAAAACCTGAATACGCCGAAAGCCGAGATCGCAAAGCGGGTAGAGGACGCAGCACGTATGCTGCAGATCGAAGACTACCTAGATCGCCGACCCGGCCAGCTTTCTGGAGGGCAGCGTCAGCGCGTTGCAATCGGGCGCGCGGTGGTTCGTGAACCCAAAGTATTCTTGTTTGACGAGCCTCTTTCGAACCTCGATGCAGAACTGCGTGTGAACATGCGACGCGAGATTGCCAATCTGCACCGCCGGTTGGGGAACACGATGATTTACGTCACCCATGATCAGGTCGAAGCTATGACTATGGCCGACAAGATTGCGGTGCTTCGTGCAGGTAAGGTTGAACAATTCGGAACGCCGCTTGAGCTGTTCAATGCGCCAAAGAACCGATTTGTCGCGGGCTTCATCGGATCTCCGTCAATGAACTTTGTGACTGCGACGATTGCGGACGGTGGCGTAAAACTCAGCGACGGAACCCATCTGAACATCGATCGCACCCGGGCCGGTGTTGCCACTGGTGACGCTGTCGAAGTGGGCTTTAGGCCCCGTGATCTGGCGATTGACGATACTGGACCGCTCGTACTGACCGTCTCCGAAGTCGAACAATTGGGATCGGAAAGTTATGTTTTCGGCGAACTGGCAACGGGCCAAACAGTAACGGTTCATCAATCGGGACAGACATCGGTCAAGATTGGAGACGTTGTTAAACTGTCTGTATCTCCCTCGGCTCTTTACATATTCCGACAAGACACCGGTCTCGCATGTTACTAACAGCTGCTCGCGCCAAAGGCGTCGCGCCGGGTTTGTTCATGGCCCTATTAGTCGCGATGGCGGCGCAATTCTTGTCGGACCATTACGGCGCGCCTGTCATGTTGATGGCGATCCTTTTGGGGATACCGTTCCAGTTTCTGTCAAACGACCCTCGTATGGGCAAGGGGATCAATTTCGCGGCAAAGTCTGTTCTAAGGATCGGCGTAGCCCTCTTGGGGCTCAGAGTGAGTGTTGAACTGCTTTGGCAAATCGGACCGACCTTTGCTGTGTTGATTGCATTAGGTGTTGTGCTGACAATCGCCATTGGCACCTTAACAGCTAGTATCTTTGGCAAAGATTACGCGTTCGGATTTCTGGCGGGAGGATCGGTTGCCATTTGTGGCGCCTCTGCAGCCCTCGCATTGGCGAGCCTTCTGCCTAAGCATGAAAAAAGCGAAACCAACCTGACTTTCACCGTGGTTTCAGTCACCATTGCATCGACTGTTGCGATGATCGTCTATCCTATCGCTGCATCCTTGGTTGGTTTTGATGATAGATTGGCTGGAATATTCTTGGGCGGCACGATCCACGATGTTGCTCAGGTCGTCGGCGCCGGATTTTCGATGTCTGACGAAACTGGCGAAGTTGCTACGTTGATCAAGCTATTCCGGGTGACGATGTTGGCGCCTGTCGTCTTTGTCGGGGCACTCGCCTTACAGAAAAATGCGCCCGCTGAAACCGCCCCCCCGATCGTGCCGATGTTCGTGCTCGTATTTATTGCGCTGGCAGGGCTGAACTCCCTTCATGTTTTCCCCTTAGCTTTGATCGAATATTCCAATCAGTTGTCACGCGCTTGTTTGATTACGGCGGTAGCTGCGGTCGGGATGAAGACATCGCTTCAGGATTTGCAGAAGGTTGGCGGTGGGGCCGTTGGTTTGGTCGCGTCACTGACAGCGTTCTTAGCAATATTCGTGATGCTGGGGGTGTTAGCGTTCGGCTGACTTTTGGGGGCAAGGATGACTGATCAGATGCATGACCTGTTTATCATTGGCGGCGGGATCAACGGCTGCGGGATTGCCCGTGATGCCGCGGGTCGTGGTCTGTCGGTTGTTCTGGCAGAGCAGGGGGATCTGGCATCGGCCACGTCCTCTGCATCGACCAAGCTATTCCACGGTGGTCTGCGGTATCTTGAGTATTTTGAGTTCCGTTTGGTTCGCGAGGCCCTGATCGAACGCGAGACACTCTTGCAGGCGATGCCGCATATTTCATGGCCTATGCGGTTTGTGTTGCCTTACCACGCCTCGATGCGGTTCGAAGGTGCGACGCCGACCTCGCGGTTGTTGAATATCGTGATGCCGTGGATGAAGGGACGCAGGCCCGCGTGGCTCATTCGGTTGGGGCTTTTCCTCTATGATCATCTGGGCGGACGTAAGATTTTGCCGCCCACGCAGTTGGTTGATTTAACGACCGCTGTGGAAGGGGAGCCGCTTCACTCCAAATTCGAAACGGCCTACGAGTATTCCGATTGCTGGGTCGAGGACGCGCGGCTTGTTGCGTTGAATGCACGCGATGCGGTGAACCGTGGG
>NZ_JALRGW010000050.1:0-3801 GCF_023253315.1 Aestuarium sp. | reverse complement strand
CTTTTCTAATATGTCCGTCTATTGAAAGTGTGGCTTCCATAACACAATTTTAGTGCCATCATACTGATGCATATTAGCCAGACGCATAGTCCAAATAGCTTCCTCTTCTGTCTGCCCACGCTCTTCGTATGTGGCTACAACAGCCTTCCAGAGCTCTTCTTCGGTCTCGCAGTTAGCTAAGATTTTATTAGCCTTTACAGGACCTATACCAATAGCACCTTTGTAGCCATCCGATGTATCCCCCGTGAGGGTCTGGTAGTAGGCGAACTTAATCGCCTCCCACTCAGTTACCGTAACCTCTTCATCCTTACCATAGTTGTAGTGAGTACCTACAGTCTGGTACAGAACGTCTTTGTCGATAGCACAAAGAATATAGTCCTCAGGGTATGTTGTCTTCATATAGACAACGTAGTCATCGGCCTCCATACCCTCTGGGGTATATGAGTGATATACGTCTTCAGCAAAGTCACGTAGCTCTTGATAACCTAGAGGCTTGCGTGTCTCGCTGCGGTTTTCTTTGTAGGAGCTTGGTAGGTCTAGTCGGAAGTTGCCCTTACCAGAGAACACAAGGTAAGCACTATCGCAGTCAGTAGCAAAGACGATGTTGTCCACCATCTGCTCAAAGGTTGTTTTACACTGTTCGATGTCAGTGTAGTATTCAATCTCTGGTTCCTCTAGTCCTAGAGCAACTTCCTGCTCATTCCAGATTACTTTGTCTTCAATTGCGAAGCCTACTTTGTACAAAAGACTATCCGCATCTATCAATGCAATCATGCTTTATGCTCCATTCTGTGACAATTAGAACATAGAAGGACGCATTTATTTAGTTCTGCTATGACTTCATCTGTCAGGCGTCTTTTGTTGCTAATTGAAAAATCTTTTTGTGTTGGGTCTAAGTGGTGAAAATCAAATATAACTGCATTTTCTCCATTATATTCGATACCACAATTAGCACACTTTCCACCCTTTAGCTCTACTGCTAGGCGTTTCATCTCACGTCTCCGCTCTGCACTACTTGGGTAGCTCTTGTGCTTGTTTCTTTTATACGAGTCAGACGCTATAATGCTTTGACATTTTTTACATCTATTGGAACGACCATATTTACACTCAGGTTGTTTACAGAATAATTCCAAATCTTCCTGAGTGTAGGCGGTCGCCCCGCAAGAGCATTCTCGCAGGGCAATCATTGTTATTCCTCTTCCGCTACAGGTACATCCTCAAAGAATACTTCTTCCTCTTCGATGTAGCTCTCTTCGATCTCATCAAGGATAGCGATGATGTCGTTAGTGGTAGCCATACCACCATTGTCTAGCGAGGCTTGGATAGCTTTATCGACAACCGACCAACCACGTTCTTTGTTGTAGTAGTGAAGGCCAGCCTCGTTGATAGCCTCAGCAATCACACTATTCATAAACGTCATAGTGTCGGAGGCACCCTTAGGCTTCTCGAAGGTAGATGCGATGTAGTCCAAGTAAGCCACGCCGTACTCTGCGTAAAAGGCTACGAGGGTCACAACATCCTCTTTGCTGATTGCGTGTTGTGCGATGGAGTACAAAGCACCTTGGAAGTCGTTAAGGATTTCGGTGAGGTTACGGGGAACCAGTGGATTGCGGTAAGTTTTAAGTAGGCTCATTTTGTCTCCTATCGTGCAGCCAGAAGTGACTGACGTTTCTCTTTTGTGTTTTCAGTGTATGTGCTTGACGACCAGCCGCCGCAGCATGAACAGCGGTAGCGTTGGAACTTGCCTTTGTTGGTGTAGAAGAACCCACGCTTGTGAACGTCCGTAGAGTTACACTTAGGGCAGGAAAGCTCCTCGTTGTCATCATAGGCACTAACGGCTGGATGTGACGAATACCAAGGACGCATAACGTAATAGAGCTCTTCAAGAGCGAGTACGTCTACAATGTTGTAGTCCTTCATCTCATCCCATGCATCCATATTACCCTTCAGGCATTGTGCCCATAGCTCGAAGCCAGCGAACTTAGCGTGGTCCAGCTTCTTGGTATCGCAGAGAGCGTCTGTGAGATACGCAAGTTTGTTCGAGGTGAAAGCAAACTCTTTCTTTGCGATCTTCAGGGTATCGATTGTCTTGAAGGGTGCAGGGGGACGAAGACCACTCATAATCATACGGGCCTTGATCTTCTTGATATCGAACTTGTCACCGTTATGGGCAACAACAAAGTCAGCCTCATCAAGCAGCTTGTGAAGCTCCAGCAACATGTCGTAGTCATCTTCAGGTGTGAAGCGACCATCCATATAAATTACGTCACCGCTGTCCGCCCACTTTGCACAGAAGCTCATGATGTACCAATCAGTCTCGATCTGACTGAGGCCTACGTTGTTCTTCCATAGGCCCCAGACGTTTGCGAGGATCGGTGCTGTCTCAATGTCTACGAACAGCATCTTTGACATTATTTTGTCTCCTTTTGTTTCAGCTTCCAGCGCTTACGAACATCGTCAGCGTCGAGCCACATATCACGACCATCGATAACGGCCTTGATCTCGTTAGGCTTCAGGAAGCCGCTGTAAATATAGGTGAAGGTTTTCTTCAGGGCTTTATCGTTGAAGTTGATATAGTCCATAACCTCATGACCCTTACCACGTGTACCTGTGGAGTAGTTGTGGATCATGAAGTGTGTGAAATCCTCGACCTCTACGTCATCGCAGCTAAGAGAGATGATGGTGCCAGCAGAGGCTACAGTGCCAGTAAGTCGGGCGATAACCTTTGCCTTAGATCGTCTGATCGAAGCAATGATCTTGAAGGCTGAGTCGATGTAACCGCCACCAGTATTGATGTGAAGTACAACAGTCTCGCCTTCCTCAGCAGCTTCAAGCACACTACAAAGCTCGTTGTAGTGGAAAGGCTCATCGATCTCACCAGCAAGATATGCATTGTGTGTATCGTTTATTTTTTTGATTGGTACAGTACGATCCCATACAGGATGTCCACGAGAGCCCGAAGCCAGACCCATCAAATCTTCGATGTTAATTTCAAACGATTCCATCATCGTCTCCTATGTTAAGAAAAGAGCAGTTTTGTAACATGCTCAGGTTAGTATGTTAACGGATTGGACATGCACCAGTGGAACAGGCTTCGTCAGACATGCCCCCCTTGGGGCTGATGCAAAAAAAAATCACGTGTTTCTGAAAAATTGTGGCCTGGGGGTACTTTTCGACAGATAAAGGGTTTGTGCAGGTACCGGGGGAGGGGGAACTGGCTGCTTGAGCAGTATGCAGACGTTTATCTCTACGGTGCCCTGGTTCACAGCGCACCATTCCTTAACGACGATGCGCGTGTGGCTACATGGCTTGCGTTGTATCAGAAAGCAGTTGATGCTCTTAACCAGAAGTCGGACGCAGCTAAGTTTAGCGGCACTGGGCTTCGCATGAAAATTCGGAGTTACAAATGAGCCTGTCCGACACCTTTGAAACCACCACACTGAAATGGCTGCTGACGGCTGACGCTGTTACCCGCCCGACCGCTTGGTATATCGGCCTGTTTACCGTTGCCCCGTCTGACGCAGGCGGCGGCACTGAGGTGTCTGGCGGATCGTATGCACGCAAGTCCGTTGCATTCACTGTGAGCGGCAACTTGGCAACCAACTCGGCTGCGGTTGAGTTTGACGTTGCCACTGCCGACTGGGGAACTATCACCAGCGTTGCGGTGTTTGACGCGGTAAGCGGCGGCAACATGATTGCCTACGCAACGCTGACGGCGTCCAAGACGATTTCGAACGGTGACGTTCTACGGGTCAGTGCGAATGACCTCGACATCACGATGGACTGATAGATGACCACAAT